>JAUWJE010000032.1 GCA_030607835.1 Candidatus Fermentibacterota bacterium
ATCTGAAAATCCTCCCCGCAGAATTCAACCAGCACCTGTCTGCATGCGCCGCAGGGAATCGGAAAACCATCGGGTGAGTAGACAAGGATTCTTCTGAAAGTTCTGATTCCTTCTGAAACAGCTTTGAACAGGGCATTGCGTTCAGCGCAGATTGTCAATCCGTACGAAATGTTTTCAACATTAACTCCGAAATGGAGTTTACCGTCTGTGTCTTCAATGACTGCCGCAACGTTGAATCCCGAATAGGGGCAATAGCAGGAGCTGATCAGTTTTTCAGCAATGTCCCGAAGCCTGACCAGGTCATTCTCCATCAGAATGTTCGTTCTATGAACGGCAGCGATCTTAGCTTGTCATTTGCGTTTCTCAGTCTGAGCGAAAGAACTTCGGAGAAAGCGCGCACTACTTTCAGCCCTATTCTGGGATTATCACTGAGAATAATGGAAATATCCGAATGCGGGATTCTGGCCAATTCGATGTTTGTGTGTGAATAAACAGACGCGCTTCTGCTTCGATGATCAAGGAGAACCATTTCGCCAAAGAAATCACCGGTGCTTAGAATTCCGAGAATCTGCTCAATGCCTTCATAGGTTCTCTTTGTAATTCGTACTTTACCTGATAGTAAGAGGAAGAGATGCTCACCAGGGTCATCTTCGCGGATCACTATGCTGTTTGCGTTCCACTCAGCGTATTCTGCCTTATTTATAAATAGTTCAAGTTCAGCAGGTTCCAGGTCGCGAAATAAATACGCTGTTTTGAATATATTCCTGTGTTTTTCAGTGAAGTTGCTGGCCATGACTGTTTCTCCTCCTTTTTATATTTCAGACTGAGATCTGTTTTCTTCGTGGCAGTCTGTCCAGATCAACAAATATCGTTTTTTCTCTTTTATAGATCACCTGTCCCGGTTTTCCTTTCCTTATACGGCTGACATACTGTATCTTCGTATAATCGACGGGTACTACACCCGAAGATACTCCACTCCCCCTTGCTGCCGCCACTGCTGCTTCAAGTATGACTTCAGCTGAGGGATTGTCCACCCTTCCGTCAAGCTTGAGAACAACATGCGCTCCGGGAATCCCCCTGGCATGAAACCAGTAATCTCCCCTCTTGCCGATAATGAACGTTACCTCATCGTTCTCTCTCGCGTTCCGCCCCGCGAAGCATCTCCAGCCACCTGTCAGTACAAGAGGCGAATGCTCTCTGCGCTTGCTGGTCTTTCTCTTGCTCCTTTTCTGATAGTCTCCCAGGAGAGCATTCAATTCGCTGATTGAAAGCTCCGGTGATTTAGCGAGAGAAGCATCCAGCGCATTTATCTCTCCTGCGATCGCAATTTTATGATCATTCAGATTTTTTATCTCGATGTCTGCATTTGAGGCTTTCCTGAAGTATCGCTGGGCGTTTTCCACGAGAGATTTTGAGAATTTGAGCGGGATATCATGTTCAATTCCATTCCAATCGGCTAACAGAATTTTGTTCAATCCCCTTCTTGAATTGTTCTCCTCCGACAGGAGCAGATTACCCCAGATTCTGAAGGTATCAGGAGAAACAAGTGTTTCTAATGCACTCATAATACTCGAAAGTCTTTTTTGTAGTTTTACGAGCCTTCTGTGCAGAATTGATGTGTACAGATCAAGTCTGTCATCTTTCAGGCTGATTGTCTTGCTTGTCAGTTCTGCAGACAGAGGATTCTCAATGGGTTCTCCTTCACCAAGCTGAATGGGCAGTGGTCCATCAGGACTTGACCAGGGACTGAAATCCTCATTCAGGAGAGCCTGCTCCAGTATCTTTACCGATTCAAAAACTGAAATTCCGGTATCCGAGGAATGTCTGATCAGAGCTCTTGCTGTTACCGGGCCGACCCCTTCCAGCGATCTGTAGATTTTTTCAGGTGTTACTATGTCAGAAGACAGTTCATTTCTCAGAACGTTCGATTCGCGCCACGATCCGGGTTGAAGACCGGAGCCTGGTGGAGGTGTGTAAACCTGTCCTGGAGCTACTGTTCTGTATCTGCATTTACTGTTCGATACTTTTCTGTGACAGGCAAGAATCCTGTTGTCAGACATCCGCACAAGAATGATATTGGCATTTCGTCCCGTTGCCTCAAAAATCAGCTTTACATCCGGAGATCCATAGAGAAGGCCGCTCGCGAAAAGGATACACAGCATTCGATCGGATCCCGGCTGAGATATTTCCTTTACTTCCCCTCCTTCAAGGTGATGACCCCATACAGGGGAAACGGGTTCTGTCATTTCTCTACACTCGGTCCACCAGAGTCCTGGTGAATCAGGTCTCGCCGACAGGACAAGCATGTTATCGCCGAATACAAGGCCATATCCATTCGGCACCGGAATTCCTATTTTAATGCAATGTCCACCCTGTATATGATCCCTTAAAGGGGGTATCTGTGCACTGAGAAAAACGCCATCCAATGGAACTTCCTTTCGCAGCGGAATTGGTGAAAACTCAGGATAATGTATAATATACTTCTTGCCGCAGTTGGCAGTGTTCACTTTGGAAGGATACTTGATGGAATCGATGACCGGTATTGGATCTGCTACAGTGCAGAGAAATGGTTTTAAAATCACTACTGAAGCAAAGTCCGTGAATCACAAGACCCTGAGTCCGACAATCAGATTACCGGATGCACTCTGGAATCAGGAACCTGTGGCATGGAAAACCATCAATAAGCTGTTCGAGAGAGGTAGAATCAAGATTAACGTCAGGATCGATATTGAGGGTGAAGATGCTGCTTTACCTTCCGTCAACCTTGATGCCGTCAGGAAATACATCAAAGCAGCAAAAATTTTATCCGAGGATTTCGACTGTACAAGTGAAGTGTCTGCTGGTGTTCTTTTCGGACATCCGTGTGTAGCATCTATGACAGATCCATCCGAACTGGACAGCGGAGAGCTTTATAATGCTTTCCGGGAGTGTATAGAGAAAACGCTTAAAATTCTGAAGGAAAGCCGCCTTCGCGAAGGAAATGCCCTTGCCCCTGTTTTCAGGGATGGTTTCAGAGACATCAGATCACTTGCAGATCCCATACTACAGGAACAGAAGGAAAATGTTCAGGAGAAGTTTCTCAAATTAAAGAAGAGAATTTCCATTCTCCTTGATGATGTAAGACTGGATGAAAATCGTCTTATGCAGGAACTGGCTATTATTGCTGACAGGTCAGATGTCAGTGAGGAAGCTCAGAGGCTTCAGTGTCATCTTGATCATGCCGGTGAAATCCTGAATTCTGATGAATCTTCTCTTGGTCGCAGACTGGGATTCCTGATTCAGGAAATGCACAGGGAAATTAACACGATGGGATCCAAGGTCGATGACGCAGACCTGTCTTTGAAGGTTATTGAGATGAAGAATATCCTTTCATCACTTAAGGAACAGGTTTCGAATATTGAATAAATCGTACGGTATTCTTGTTGTACTGGCCGGGCCTTCCGGTGCAGGAAAGACAACACTGGCACATCACCTGGTTGATACATTCCACTCTGCGATGTTCTCTGTTTCAACGACTACAAGATCTTTGAGGGGATCTGAGGTAGATGGAGCGGACTATTTCTTTGGCAGCAGGGAGGAGTTCGAGAAGAGAATAGAAGGCGGGTACTTTCTTGAATGGGCTGAAGTTCATGGGCACCTGTATGGAACCTCTGCGGAGTGGGCTTCAGGGCAGCTTGCTGCGGGACGGAGCGTAATCCTGGATATAGATGTGCAGGGAGCTCTTCAGGTAAAGGCTGTCTTTCCGGAGTCAGTTCTGATTTTCATTCTTCCTGCATCTCCGGAAGTACTGGGAGACAGGCTTATCAACAGAAGCACTGATGATTCTGCTATTATCCTTGAACGTATGAAGGCAGCAGCATGGGAAACAGGCTGGATCGGTGCTTTCGACTACTTCATCCGAAATGACAGGCTTGAGGATTCGGTTAAACAGGTGGAAACCATACTTCAGGCAGAGAGAAACAGACTTGTGAATATGCCTTTTCCCAATGAAGCCATGATTTTCGAACCGGATAGTTTCATTGGTCGTGACTACTGGAAAAACAGAAGAATCATAGTCACATCCGGTCCTACAAGAGAACCGCTGGATGAGGTCAGATTCATTTCAAACAGATCCAGCGGACTTATGGGATCAAGTATGGCGGAGGCATTCAGAGATGCCGGTTCCGATGTACTTTTTGTAACTGGGCCTGCATGTAATAACAGCCCTCCAGGCGTGAATACCGTTCATATCAAAACTGCTTCGGATATGTTGGCTGTTCTCAGCAGGGAAGTTGAGAAAGCTGATCTATTAGTCATGGCTGCCGCAGTATCGGATTTCAAACCAACATCATACATCCATGGCAAGATGGAGCGATCCGGAGGGTGTGACTTGCATATGGAAGCTACACCTGATATTCTTGCGACCCTTGGCAAAACAGTTGAAAACATGTGCCCGGTCCTTGCGTTTGCCCTGGAATTCGGGGAAGATGGAGAAGAAAAGGCTCTGAAGAAGATGAGGCGCAAAGGAGCATGTGCGGTGTTCCTTAACAGGGGAGATGTCAGTGGAATTGGTATGGAAGCGACAGGTAACGAAGGAATGATCATCTTCGAGGATGGTTCCTCTTTGACGATTCATCGATGTTCAAAACGATACGCTGCTGAACTTGTCGTAGCAGCGATGGGTAGATATATGAAAAAAAGGACAGTCGGAGAATGAGCTACACCGGTAAGGCTGACCCATTCTGGAATTCAGTTGCAAGTTTCGATCTTGATGAAATATTCGTACTGCCCGAGTGGATCAGCAAACTTACAGGAGAGCGGAGTAGCCCTGATAGAAATATCAATTCTCAAAGTATAGATTCCGAACTGGAGGCTCTTAAGACAAGAGTCGGTGACTGTTCTGGCTGCCGATTAAGCGCCGAGCGGAACACGATTGTATTCGGGGACGGGAACCCGGCGGCAGGAATAGTAATCATTGGTGAGGGTCCTGGAGCAAATGAAGATAAGCTGGGCAAACCTTTTGTGGGGAGAGCCGGAAAGCTTCTTGATAGGATTCTTAAGGCGATTGACCTTGATAGAACTTCTGTATACATCACGAATATCGTGAAGTGCAGACCACCCGGTAACAGAACGCCGTCGAAGGATGAAGTGGCCGCTTGTCTATGGATACTTGAGGAACAGATAAGGATAATGAACCCGAGTGTTATTCTAACTCTGGGAGCTCCCGCAAGCAGAACCATCATTGGAAGCGCAGATGGAATTGGTAAGCTTCGAGGTTCAATTCACAGATATGGTGAGATACCGGTTATTCCCACATACCATCCGGCTGCTCTATTGAGAACAGATGCGCTTAAGAGACCGGTGTGGGAGGATATGAAGAAGTTAAATCAACTATTGCGGAAACTTGAACTTCCTCGAACTGAACAGGATCAGAGATGACAGATCAACCGGGGCATCGTCCCCCACACAATCCTGACGCGGAGAAAAGTGTACTTGGAGCCATGCTTCTTGACCAGGAACTTACTGTTGAGGCTCTGGATGCTTTGGATACGCAGGCTTTTTTCGACAGGAAACACAGAAGAATTTTCCAGGCCTGCCGTGATCTTGACGCAAGGAATAGTGTAACTGACATGGTTACGGTAAGTGAAGAACTTACGCGAAAAAAAATGCTGGAGGAAGCTGGAGGTATTGAATACCTTGCTTCCCTTACTGATGATATCCCACTTCTTTCTAACGTACTTGAGTATATCCGGATTATCAAAGACATGGCAATGCTGCGTCAGCTGCTCAAGGTCAGCAGAGAGAATATTCAGGAAGTGCTTGAGGGCACCGCAGACGTGAAGGATGTACTTGATAGCGCAGCCACCAAGATTGTAGCGATTACCGAATCGTGCTCAAGAGGGGAATTCAAACCAATTTCGCAGCTGGTATCCAGGGGAATTGAGGACCTTGAGGAGCTTCGGAATACAAAGGGTTTTGTTACAGGTCTGTCCACCGGTTTTGATGAACTTGACAGAATGACAACAGGATTCCATCCGGGTGAATTAATTATTCTGGCTGCACGGCCTGGAATCGGGAAAACCAGTATGGCTCTCAATATGGCTACTCATATAGCACGAGAAACAGACAGAGCGGTCGCCATATTCAGCCTGGAAATGTCCGACACCATGCTGACGCAGAGGATGCTCTGCGCAGACGCTCATATAGGAACAAAACCGATTATTGAAGGTACACTTGCGCAGGAACACTGGTATGAACTTCAGGCAGCTGCGGACAGACTCCAGCGGATGAAGATTTTTATCGATGATTCAGCCAGTATCAATTCAATGGATATTCGAGCAAAAGTAAGAAGTCTCAAGAGACGGGAAGATCTGTGTATGGTTTTCGTGGATTATCTCCAGCTCATGCGTGGTGACGGAGAGAACCGGCAGCAGGAGATAGCAAAAATATCCGGTGATCTCAAAGCCCTGTCCAAGGAGATGAAGCTACCTGTAATGGCCCTATCTCAGCTCAGTAGGATGGCAACGAAGCGCTCCGGTGCGCCAAGACTCAGTGATCTGCGGGAAAGCGGCGCGATTGAGCAGGATGCCGACCTGGTTATGTTCCTTCATCAACCTGAACTGCACTTCGCACAGGACGAGGAGCAGGATATCGAGATCGACTTTCTTCGAAGGGAAACAATATTGAAGATAGGAAAACAGAGAAACGGTCCTCTCGGTATTGTAAATTTGATATTCAGGGCTGATATAACTCGGTTCTTTCCAGTGGATAAAGAAGGATTCGAGGAGTAGGGAGAAGGATTGGCCAGGAAGAAAACCCGGTTCGTCTGTAATGAATGCGGCGGCAATTCTCCTGCATGGTCAGGGAAGTGTCCGCATTGCGATTCATGGAACACAATGGTTGAGGAAGTGGTTGTAAAATGTGAAAGGAAATATGTCAGTCAGCAGAATATCCGCCCTATACCATTAACGGAGATACCGGAGATATCAGGTGAAAGACTGCAATCCGGAATTGAAGAGCTCGATAGGGTTCTTGGAGGTGGAGTGCTTAAGGGTTCTGTTAATCTCATTGGTGGGGAACCGGGGATTGGGAAGAGCACTCTGATGATTCAGCTCTCCGCGAAACTGGCAGATACTGGAGAGCTTGTGCTGTACTCGACAGGTGAGGAGTCGCAGGAGCTGGTTGCTGTAAGAGCAAGAAGAACAGGCTCAATGAGTGGAAATGTGACTATTCTTCCGGCGACTGATCTTGATCTTGTGCTGGATAATCTGGTCAATTCCGGAAGTTCAGTTCTTATTGTAGATTCGATTCAGACACTATATTCGTCAGATCTTTCCAGTGCCCCAGGGTCTGTATCCCAGGTTAGACATTGCACTTCAGAACTTATCAGAACATGCAAGTCACGGGGAGTAACAGCATTCATTGTGGGGCACATAACAAAGTCAGGCTCTCTGGCTGGACCAAAAGTTCTTGAGCATCTGGTGGATGCGGTAATTTATTTCGAGGGAGAGGGTGATCGTTTGTATCGTCTTCTCAGGGCTGCAAAAAACAGATTCGGCTCAACAAATGAACTCGGTGTTTTTGAAATGACAGCTGAGGGGCTGAAGAGTGTCAGCGAAGCTTCCGCCTATTTCCTTAGAAGGGAGGATGCCAGAAGAACGGGAACCGTTGTTACCGCGGTCATAGAAGGAACCAGACCGTTCCTTGTGGAAGTTCAGGCTCTAACAAGTACTACAAGATACGGGTATCCGCAAAGGAGCGTAAATGGTTTGGATTCCCGCAGGCTTCCCATGCTCCTTGCAGTTCTTGAGAAAAGATGCGGAATGGATCTCGGTAATCAGGATGTCTATGTAAATGTTGCTGGAGGAGCCAGTCTTGCAGATCCGGGAGCTGATCTGGGTGTCTGTCTGGCTGTGGCTTCCAGCAGACTTGATAAGCCGGTCAGAAAAGGTATCACCGTCAGCAGCGAAATCGGGCTTGGTGGCGAACTCAGACCGGTAACACATTTCGACCTGAGATTGAGGGAAACGCTCAATCTCGGATTTAACACACTGGCAGGAGCTACTGATAACACAAAAGATGCCGGTAACGGAGCTGAAGGTTACCTCAATTTATTCGATTCAATAGAGGGCCTTCTCTCAGATGGTTCAGAAGAAGGAGGAAACTGGTTATGAAAATTTCGGGCTGGGAAGTACGTGTACTTTTCATTCTTGTTCTCGGCCTGCTGGGGACATTCGCATTTGATGGATTTTCACCATCCCCATGGTTTGGACTTACAGGGCTTGGAATTGGGGTGATTGCTGTTCTACTGCAGATGGCTTTCGTCAAACTTCCAGCTGATGAGATAATCTATGCAACAGTAGGAGCGATTATCGGGCTGATCTCAGGAATTCTTGTTATCGTAGCTCTGCGTATGGGTAATCTTATTATAGCGGAATCCGGTGTCACACCACTTGTAATGATACCCTTTGCATTTGCCTATATTTTCGGGCATGTAGCGCTTACAAAGGGGAAGAGGCTAAACCTTCTTTCGGCAGAAGAAAAGAGCGAGTTGAGCAATACTCCTGTTCTTGTTGATATGTCCGCTGTTATTGATGGAAGGATTGCTGATCTGGTGCTTGCAGGTCTCATAAGAGGTCCTTTCATTCTGCCGGGCTCAATTCAGGAGAATCTTGAGGAGATGTCCAATTCGGATGATATCATCGAGCGGGGCCGAGGAAGACGCGGAGCCGAAACTCTCGAACGTCTTGAAGAAACAGCTGGAAATTCCGGTGGTCTTGAATACAGAGATTTCGGTAAACCTGAGAAAGAACGTTTCCGAATGCTTGATCTGCTTCGAAAAGAAGGAATATCCCTTCTCAGCAGCGATAAGGATATGCTTGATATCGCTATCAAAGAGGGTAATCACGTAATCAACCTTGAGGAGGTTGGTCCTGCCTCAAGACCTATTACTCTTCCAGGAGAGATTCTGACATTGAAACTGGTTCGCAAAGGGAGGAATCCCAAGCAGGCTGTGGGATTCATGGATGATGGAACAATGATTGTAGTAGAAGATGCTGAAGATAGAATAGGTGACACAATTGAGGTTCAGGCTCATACTACTTTCAGGTCTTCTGGAGGAACCATGGTCTTCACCAGGCTTGTACAGAACATTAACGATAGCAGCCTGGAGCGTATGAAGTAAAGTAACACACAGAAAACCGGGGAGTATGCAAAGAAATACCTGGGGAACAGTAATTGTTGCTGCGGGAACAGGTTCGAGGTTTGCCTCCGAAACACCCAAGCAGTTTCTCAGACTTCGAGGTAAACCTCTGATTGACTGGTCAATAGATACGTTTTCCAGCATAGCGGAGATCTCTGAAATCGTAGTTGTTCTGCCAAGGGATGAAGATCTGTGGAAACCATACTGGATACCTTCAGAAAAAGTAAGAACCGTGCCCGGAGGCATTCGGCGGCAGGATTCTGTTCTGGAGGGTTTGAGGGCACTGGATTCATGCAAGTGGGTTCTCGTTCACGATGCCGCGCGTCCTCTCGTATCTGCCGGGATTATTCGTCGGGTTATGAAGGGAACAGAGGAGACCGGAGCAGCAGTGCCTGTGGTATCAGTCAGAGATACAGTTAAGAGAATATCTCCTCAAAGTTTTATCAGCGGGACTGTTCCCAGAGATGATCTGAGAATGAGTCAGACGCCTCAGGGATTCAGAATGGATATACTTGAAGAAGTTCTCTCCCTCGCGAATGACGACGTTACAGATGAGTGTTCTGCAATGGAACAGGCTGGACACGAAGTACTGGCTGTTAATTGCGATCTTCGAAACTTGAAGCTTACGGATCCATCTGACTTTGCGATTATTGAGTCGCTTGTGTCCGAGAAGACGGAATCACGTAGCGGAATTGGGCTCGATTTCCATCCTTTTGCCAGTGGTAGACCTCTATTTGTTGGTGGATGTAAAATTGAAGGAAACAAGGGACTTTCAGGACATTCAGATGGTGATGCCGTTTTGCATGCGATTGCTGATGCGCTCCTTTCCGCTTCCAGACTCGGAGATATTGGTATTCATTTTCCACCTGGAGATGAGAAATGGAAAAACGCGGACAGCGCGGATCTTCTGAGGACTGTAAACAAACTCATTTCAGATGATGGATGGACAATCAAACAGATTGACGTTACCGTGATTTCCGATATGCCCAGATTCGCTCCCATTCGAGACCGATTAATCAGCAGGATTGCAGGGATACTCTGTGTCAGACCGGATACAGTCTGGGTTAAGGGCACAACAACAAACACCCTGGGAGATATTGGAAAAGGTAAGGGACTGGGTTGCATGGTTATGGCAGTTATCACCCGCTCCATTCCCGAAGCGATATTCGGAAGTCCGGGAAATCAGTGATTGAGCAGATTCTTGAATATCTGGCGAACAACCCACCCGGCATCTGGGCGGGACCACTGCTTGGAATAATTGCCTTTGTTGAGACTCTATTTCCACCACTTCCGGGAGATATTCTATTTGTTATTCTCGCAGGCTGGGCAATGTCTGGTGGTCTTTCATTCATTCTTACAGCTTTGTTCGGTGTAGCAGGGTGTTTTCTTGCAAGCTGTATTCTGTTTTTTTTCGGGCATTCGTCCGGCAGGAAATTCGTGGATGGATGGCTATCCAGAAAGGTAAAACCCATACGAGTGGAGAAAGCCAAAACACTTATCAAGAAACACGGACCAGTTGTTCTTGCGGGAAGCCGATTCATTCCAGGTGTAAGATCCCTGCTGGTTCTAATTGCTGGAACATCAGGTATGCGGTTTGCTTCGGCAGCTCTGCCTGTGGCGGTGAGTGCGATTGCATGGTACATCATCCTTTCGGTTGCCGGTTTAATACTTGGTAACAATCTTGAGGCTGTTGAAGGATTCATGAAACAGTTCGAAGTATGGATATGGATTGTTCTCGCCGTCATTGTTGTCGTTCTCGTGTTGATGAAATGGCTGGACAAGCGAAGGCAGCAGGAATGAAGATTCTTTTTGCCACCGCGGAAGCGTATCCATTTGCATGTACAGGCGGACTTGCAGGTGTTACCGGATCTTTACCTGTTGCCCTGGAACGTATCGGCCACACGGTGAGTCTGATCATGCCCTTTTATCGTGACATAAAGAATCTCGATGATTACGAATGGATGGGAGATCAGTTCTTAACCTCAGCCGGTGAGAAATTCGGTCTTGCTCAGACAGTACTTCCCGGAAGCAATGTAAGTGTTTACCTGATAAGTAAGGATGAGTTTTATGACAGACCGGGGATCTATGGTCCGGATGATGACAGTGCCTATCCGGATAATGCGAGTAGATTCGCGTTTTTCTCAAGAGCGACTGCATCCTTTCTGGAGAATCTTGTAGAAACTCCTGACATACTGCACTGTCATGATTGGCAGACAGGTCTGGTTCCCGCTTACATTCGGAGTTTTCGAAAACCAGCTGTCGTTTTCACAGTTCATAACATGCGTTATCAGGGGAATTATCCTCCCCAGGAGTTCGCTTTCACATTCCTGCCCTGGTCTTTATTTACGATAGATGGGCTGGAGTTTTTTGGAACTTTCAGCTTTCTCAAATCAGGAATCGTCTTTTCAGATCAAATAACTACTGTAAGCAGTTCTTATGCAAAGGAGATTCAGACCCCCGCATTTGGTGAGAGTATGGATGGTATATTCCGAGCACGGTCGGACAGCCTTACCGGGATACTCAATGGAATTGATTATGAAATCTGGAATCCATCAACAGATCCTGCTATAGAGGCTTCTTACAGCGCAAATTCGATCGGACCGAGGAGCATCTGCAGGAATGAGCTTATCAGACAGCACAAACTCGATAAGAATCCTGACAGAATGATTATCGGGATTGTCTCCAGGCTTACCGAACAGAAGGGATTGGACCTGCTATTTCCCATCCTCGGCATACTTATTCAGAAAGGGTTGAATTTCGTCATTCTTGGAACCGGGGAAAAGCGCTATATGGAGAAATTCACAGAACTCTCAAGAAAGAATCCTGGCAGAATCTCAGTTACTCTGGATTATGATGAAGAAATGGCTCTCTCGATATTCGCGGGATGCGACCTCTTCGTTATGCCCAGC
>JAUWJE010000191.1 GCA_030607835.1 Candidatus Fermentibacterota bacterium
AACAATGTTTGACTGCAGGTATCTCAGGCCGAATGGTCGCTTTCAGGAAGAAATCTGAGGTTTATCGGGTCGAATGGGCTGCTTTATGAGCAGGTCATGGGATTGTGGAAAATCCATTGTCCTATTGATACACAAGACCATTGGTACAGGAAAGAACATATCCCATAAGCACCATACGGAACTGACAGGAGCCATCGTAACTGTTCTCCACTCTGAGACCGAGACTGAGGGTATCATCCACTTGAGGGGCGTCTACAGCCACATCAGACTTGAATATCTTTGCCCAGTACCTGCCGGTCCAGACTTCTCTTTCTGGAGTCCACTGGATGATGCTCTCTGAGAGGATCTTTTCTGTGGCTTCATCCACCTGACTATTGGAGATAAGGTTGTAATTTGCGCTGTGGATATTGATACAGTCCCACTCTCCCTCATCATTCAGAATCTCGATGCCTTTGTGCGTCACGGACGCTCCATTCACTCTAACACGGGCAGCTCTAACCTCAGCAAGTGGTGAGCTGATCTTCACTCGACTTCTTTCTTTCTGTTCCATGAGAATCCCTTCCGGGTGTAATAATGAAAGAGCCCAAGAAGCTATATTGCACAGCTTCCAGGGCTCTTCATTGTGTTAAGTGTTCTTGAGACGGTATCTCAGTGGTGCTTGTTATCTGGGATTTTCTTCAAACAAGCTTCTTACAAATAAGACGGCCAGAACGGTAGCAATTTCCTCCAAGGACTTGATGATTACAGTGCTGAACATGGTTCACCCCCCTTCAAATGGAAAAATCCTGCAGAAATGCAGGACACTGGCGCAAAATTATGATTTGAGTTTGTAGAGATCTTTACATACTATTTATAACGCTAAAAGAGGAGATTTAGAGCAAACCACAGTAATGAGGGTCTGAAAAAGAACTTACTGAAGCAGATAGAACCACTTTAGCCCTCTATTTTAAGAGCAAGCCAGATTCATTTCCGTAAGTTCTGGACAGCATTGGAGAAAGACCAAGCGCTGCTTAACTTCATAGAGGGCTTCTATAATCGCCGGAAGAAATGTTCCACCAACAAGCGGAAATCTCCCACTCAGTATGAGCTGGGTGGATGAATGAGAAAGAAGTGGCCTAACTATGATTCTACTTTGACATGACAGTATCACGGACGGTTCTGTGCAGGCAGGAGACTACTCTTCCCAAGCTCTCTTCAATTAGTTGCATCTGGGTTAGACCAGTGCTTAATGGTAAATCGTTCTAGAGTAGCATTTAAGAAATCAAATCTATTTGTGAGTTATCGAGTGAGATTTGCTTGCATTGCCTATTTGAAGTCGAGAGAAAGGATACTTGCGTTTGTGACATGATAACCATATAATGCTTACAGAGGTCACGGTCTGTACCTAATTTAGGAGAGAGAGATTGTGCATTTTCATCTGAATTCATTATAGTTTCTGTAATATTGAAAGGGGGCTCTCTTTTGTCCAACGGAAGAATCATCGATTTGGATAAGCTTCTCGGTCCATGCCCGGAGGATGTTGACCAAGAGCAAGCCGAATATGAAGCGGCCTCACGTCACTTCCGTCAAGGTGGATACTCCTCTTTTTCTTTTTCCGAGAGCGATTTCCTTTTGCCAAGCGAACACTCTGCCAGCCAACTTGACAAAGAGAACCACAAAAGGTTCAAAGAGGGCTTGGCGAGTATCAGGTAAACAGAACTAACCCTTCTTATGGATAAAACTGTTCTTTCAGGTATTTCAGACCTGATGTCAGCGATGTACGAAACGAAAGCTGTGGCTAATCAGAAAAAGTTACTCTTCATCATAGGTGATGGTCTGTTCCCCATAAAAAGTATAATTCATGAGACCCGACTTCTTAAAGATTTCCAGAAGATACATGGTTCTTTGTATACGGCTGATTCGCCTGAATTTATCGAGTATAAGTGGAGAATCTACGAGTATGCAAGGTTTTATACTGCCAACCATCATCCAACTCTTGCACATTCATGTGTTTTGCAGCTTGCTAGGGATGGCTTTGTTGATAGTATTGTAACTACGAACTACGACATGATGATTGACTCACTACTGTCCAAATGTCCTGATTTGGATATTGCTAAAAACCCAGTATTAGCACAATACGAGTATCCATTTGAGGATTATTACTCGAGTTCGAATATGAGAGAAAATTCAGTAGCATACTGGAAAATTCATGGATCACTGGACCATGTAGTTTTTCGGAAGAGTGATGACCTAACAAAGTTTCATCTTCATAAACTCCCAAGATTCCCGGTTTCATCCAACCTGACAGACGAAATCGGTCGAACTGAACCAAAACTGTACATCCCATATCTAGGATGGGAACGAGATTTTTTCGTTGATACTACTTTCCATGATGAGCGAGAACTCGATACAGTTTTTTCCCACCACATTGACTGGAATTACAACAACGATAGAAGACCGTTTAATAGGGAAATTGAGTCTGTGAAAGAGATACTGAAATCTAGTGATGATTTGGCAGGAATAGTGTTGTTGGGATTTAAGGGATATTACAATACCACTAACCCCAATGATCCTAATAACGAGGAAATTGTACCATTACTGCTTGATATAGCTGAACAATCGAAGACAGATATTTACATGATTGTAACACGAAGACAGTATAGCGACCCGAGACCAGTGAAGCCTTTAATTGAGGAGCTGAAACGACAGAGTAGATGCTATGCATCATGGGATATCAGTTATACAATCGGAGAGATCCTCGACAACGGTATATTTCCATTTGACGAAGCATTATACCAACATAAAATTTCGTGCAAATTGTGGTATGTAGACATGGAAGGTTCAGAATATGCCAGATAGACAACTTGAGTATCGAGTAGTGGACGGCATCCTTAGAATGATACTTATAAAGACCTTACCTGGAAGAGAACTAGAAGTAGGCCGGTTTATTGAGGATAAATGTCGCGATAAAGGTTTAACAGGATCTGACTACAAAATATTTAGAATTCTTGGTGATTATGATCTTGCTTTCCTAAATGACAATGCCAGTTTACGCGCCGACATGTTTGTTAAGCTGGGCACCATACCATACATAACTGCTACAAGCGAGTATTTGTGCTATAAGTGGGGCAACGACGACTACTGCTCATTTGATCTGGGTGGCTTAAGCGACCCGCTAGTGAGTATTTGCTTTCTAAAAATTAATCCAAGGATCACGAAAAAGGACGGGATACGGTCAGAGATTGAATTCGTTAAGTATTTGAGTGAGAGCAAGAACAAGCTACAGATTGTCGGAACGCTTGGATGGTTTGAGATCGTGATTTTTGCATCAAAGGGCTCTATGTACAGCTTGCTTAACGATGTCCACAATGAGCTAATGCCACTTGTATACCATTATGGAGATGCTGAAAGTGAGTATTATGGTTTCCCAGAGAAAACTCTCTCCCTTATAGGGCATGAGTTAGATGTATCAGATAGGGAAGTAAATACGAAAAGAAGCAAGGTGCCAATGTTTCATTCCTTGCTGAGGAAAGAGGATGTCGCTGTTGATGTTACTTTGTCATGCAGACCCCGTGCAATGACTAAGTTGTACAAGTACGCTAGTGCTCATTTCGGGGATGGGGGGGAACCCACCCCCGAAAATATAAGGATGCTGTATGGTCCTAGAGATATATTCGTACAAGTGCCTTTGGAAAACCATAGTGAATTTAATGATATAATATACGCATTGGATGATTTTAGAAAAGAAGCAAGAAGCATACTTGTTAAAACACATACACATATCCAGTACAGGAAAGGTGAATTTCTAGGATATGTCACAGATCCAGATGAAGTTATCGAGGAGGTATCTCCTGATATACCACTATTCAAAATTGATTCTGATCAAGCTAAAGTGATGGTAGAGTTAAGCACTGAAACTGCTGAAGTTGTATCAGCAGTATATAGGTATAACAACTACATAGAAAATGCGCTGATATCAGATGCTTTCCTCGATTTACTCAAATTCGTTTGGATGACAAAGGGTATTGCTGCAAGCGCTGATAGATCCTTGTCAATCGAGACTCGTCAAAGGATTGTAGACAGGCTCCGGATACTTAGAGAAGGAATAGAGCAGCGCTCCCAAGGAGTTTATGTTGGTGTTGATGAATCCCCATTTGCTTTGAACGCCACAGGGCTTGGACTTGGACGAGCTCTAAAGGGTATTGAAGGTTATGTTCATAATCTACTCACAGGGCTTGGAATTGAGTGGCTCGGGTTTATTCTATATGGCTCACACTCTAAGTATGAGCATCTTGAGGAAGCATTAATCA
>JAUWJE010000204.1 GCA_030607835.1 Candidatus Fermentibacterota bacterium
ATTGAGAAAGTGAAATCTGAGATATTCATTCCTGATCATTTTCCACCCCCGTCGTGCCTGTACTCAGCAGTATCCCGTACATTGTAGAGGAGGCTTCTCTTGCCTGTTGTGTGAAATCCAGCCATCGGGAGGATGGAACCATTATGATCTTCTCCAATCCCGTCCTCAGATCGATATCATTATTCCAGATCCTCTCGAACTGTTTCTGATGATACATGAACTGAAGGAATACCATATCTTCTGTAAGATTCCGCGGTACTTTCATCGATGTATACTCACCCTGGCGAAAGAGCAGGTTTCTCTTCGCAAGCGCTTCAAGGAACAGGTCCGCTCTGACCCATGACTGAATTTCATCTGCGGATTCATCCCACCAGCTGAATACATCCCTTACAATGATCAAAGGATCACTTATGCAGGTTCTCCAGAATTTCAGGCAGGAATCAGAACCTCTGGTTACTGTTACCTGGATTTCTTCCGGTTTCTCAGAATGCCTGTCTCTGAAACAGTCTTTTCTACAAAGATGCCACCTGAGCAATGCAATAGGTTGCTTCATAGTACTCCTCAATCATGTCCTGAAATTTGTTCGGGCAAGTCACCTTATTTTATTCAATACCAACGAACCATCGGATCTTCTTCTTCGCTGGATGAAGCCTGAGCCAGAGGTCATCAGGTAGATAGACATTTGTTTCACAGTACTCACATACGACAATTCTGTCTTTTCCATCAATCATCAGAGATCCGCCGCATTGAGGGCAGCTGAACGCAACCGGACCTGACAGCCCTTCGGGCTCATCGACACTTTCAACATCAGGCAGCGCACCCACGATCAGTTTCGATCTGCTCATAGCTTCTTTGAACCATTCAGGAACTGGAAATACGGATGTCTTTGTCCCGCAGTCCGGACAGACAAGCATATCCTGTCCGGTATATTCAGTTTCCATATCAAAATCCCTTTTGCAGCTCCTGCAATAAGCCTTCAATCTCGCGTACATCATGGTCATGTTGAAATGACCGAAGATCGTGCTGCTGGAGCCCTCTCCCTTTTCAAACTCATTCACGACCTCATTCTGCACATCCTCAAGGAGATCCTTCCAGACCTCTTCAGGAAAATCGATCTCAGACTGACAGCTTCGACAGAGAATTTTCCTGTATGGTCCATCAATGTGGACAGGGGAATCACAAAACGGACATTTTATACTCATCTCGAGAACTGCCCAATTCATTCAGATTTCCTCCTAAAAGTAATAATGCATCAGTGGAAAACGCTCAACGATGTTTCAGGCGGGTGGCTAACAGAGTAAAATCGTCTTCGTATATTGTTGATCCATGGAATAACGCAACTTCGTCCTCAATCAGTTGTAGCAATTCAGCAAGTGACAGATTCCGGTTGCCGGTTACGAGTTTCACCAGCCGTTTCTCACCGTACTCTTCCTCGGAGTCGTTCATTGCTTCACAGACCCCGTCTGTATACATCAGCAATATGTCTCCCGGATTGAATTCAATCTCCCCTTCAGTGTACTAAGCATCTTCAAGTACTCCAAAAAGAATTCCACCTTTCGACAGCAGTTTTACTCCACCCTTCTGATCGATAAGGAAGGGGGGATTATGTCCAGCATTTACATATCTGAGGCATCCATTTTTTGAATCGACCAGAACAAAGAAAAACGTGATGAACATGTCTGAGGGAGTATTCTCGAACACAAGCCTGTTGATCTTCTCGGCCGATTCAGAAAGTGACACTCCCATAGCCTGCGTGGTCCTGAGAGAAGCCTGCAGGTTCGCCATGAGAAGAGCGGCGCCCACTCCTTTACCTGCTACATCCCCGATTGAAAGCACTGTTCGGAAATCATCGAGCGGGATAATATCATAGTAGTCCCCGGCAACTTCGAGACAGAATCGAATAAGAGCTTCCACTTCAAGTCCGGACAGATCAGGAATCCTGCCTGGAAGGAGCCCCTTCTGTATGTCCCTCGCAACTCTCATCTGCTCCTGGAGCTTCTCTTTCTCGAGTTTTTAGCCAAGCAGTTCCAGGTTCTCGGCTACAAGAGCTGTCTGTGCACTGAGGTTTTCAAGCAGCTCAAGTTCCTCAGCAGTAAAATCCTCTCCGGTAGTCTTGCAGCTGATCACAAGAAAACCGACCAGTCCGGACTTCGTTATCAGAGGAAGGAGAATCGCGCTTTTCCTCTGGATGAACCATTCCTCCTGCTCCACCGAGAGAACGATTTTCCCGCTTGCGATAAGTTCATCAATAAGTATCGGATTATCTCCATTCTCCAGGCGCTGGACAATTTCATCCCTGATGTCGAAGGGTGCGGGTTCTTCATGTTCGACAACGAAATTACCTTTGTCTCCAACTCTGAGGACGGGATAGACTCTCTCAGCGGATAACCCGTCGATCAGCTTCTCCTCCAGCTCCCTCCAGAATTCATCTCTTTCTGCCCGGACCATACTCGATGAAAGAAACTCCTTGAGAAGAGTGCGGAGTCTGACTCGCTCAGGATAGAAGTGTTTTTCCAGTCTCCCTTTGACTTTCCTCTGTGTGGGCATGAACAGGAATGCGAGCCCCAGACCAAGGATCAGAGTCGGGGTCTGACTGTTAATGCCAATGTGTTTAAGTATCAGGTCCCCGAACAGGTATAGAAAACAAATGAAGATGAGTAATAGAAACAGGTTAACTGCTATGAATCTTGTTCCGCGTTTAAGCTTTGCCTCTACCGAAAGTAATTTGTATTTACCGAACGCATAAGCAAGGGAAATCGGTATGAGCAACATCAATAAAAAGAGGATATTGCTTATAAGCATTCTCGTAACGAAAGTTGATTGAATTAAAAGATATCCAAAATACTGGGCAAACCAGCCAAACAGGATTGATAGCATGATTCCGGGAGCGGAGCCCCACAGAACCAACCTTGTCTGTCGTTTCTCGATGAAATTCTCCGCTTTTCTGTAATTGCTGATCAGAAGAGCGTAACCGAGTCCAAGGAAAAGCGTCTGGTATATGTTTGCTGCAAGGTCCATTGATTTTGTTGTGATTACCAAGACTGATCCGAATGCAATTCCAGGAAGGAAGAGAATAATATTGAAAAAGAGGCGGTGTTTGACGTAGTAGCTCTTCCGAGCGGGGAACAGCATGTGGAGTTTCAGCCAGAACGCAGGCATAAAATAAGCAAGCGCCATGAAAAGGAGGAGAACAAAACTCGGTATCTGAAATGACGCATAAACATCAGCAATTTCGGGACTGATGACAGTCAAAGACAGAGCAAGAGTATAGCAGAATAAAGTCAGCGTGCGAACGGGAGAGGAATACCGTCTCTTCAGAAAACCCCATAACCCAACTAGGATAAGACCAGCCACAATCAGTGTTCGCAAAATAACCATAACCCACACCTGAAGTTTCATTAGAACAGGAATGGATCTGGTTACCACAGTAGTCGTGAATGTTTCATTATTATGGAGATATGTGATTACCAACTCTTTGCCGACCGGAGTATCGACATTGAAGATGCTGAAGTAATTCTCCAGAGTAGATGGCAATCCAGCGATATTTACGAGTATATCACCACGCTCAGGATACGGAGGGCTCTTGAAATCCTTGATGTCGACTTCTGCGAATCTGGCGAATGGGGAATCCTCGCGAAGTCTGAGAAAACTCCACATGTCACCCATGCTCGAGAAGGTGTTTACCTTTGTGAACTCCCTGGCGATATAGGCTGTGGAAAAACAGATAATCAGGAAAGATGCTATTATCATCATCACAAGTATGAATCTCTTCACCAGATTACCTCCGCCCTATATCGTACTAAGTATAATCAAGTATTGATTTCAGAGAAAAGTAGATTCAGTTTATTCATCTCTTCTGTATCCCCGAACCGTATATCTGCTATGCTTCCCGTATGTGTTTTTACTCTCCCATGTTTTCACGTTGGTCAGATTATTTTGAATGTCTGCAGGATAGAGTTTGAGAGCCTTGTTAAGC
>JAUWJE010000169.1 GCA_030607835.1 Candidatus Fermentibacterota bacterium
GCCAGGCACCGTCGAAGTCGAAATCCACAAGGTGGTATTTCAGGCTGGCTTCGACGTCCATGCCTCCCGTGGGTAAGATTATTCCAACGTTACCGTAGCCACCAAGCTCACTGTCCGTGTCATCGTGTTTTACTCCCGCTAATTCAAAACTCACCGCTGCTATATGAAGAGCAAGACCTCCTCCATAGAATATCGGTCCTGAATAGGTGCGGATTCCGGCGAGTATGGGAATCATGCTTGCCGAATAATCAATGTACTGGGAAGCTGCATCGGTACTGAGGGGAGAATAGGCAATACTTCCCTCTATGGCGAACAACGGCATGTGCGCTAGAATATTCACACCGAAGATGGGACTGGTCTTATAGAAATCCAGATTATCACCTACTGGTATAAATAAACCGGCGTGACCGCCGAATTCAACCAGACCCGAAAAAGCGGATACGGAAGCTACAAGAAGAACGATCATCAGCATTTTCATGTTTCACCTTTCTGTTTGAAGTATTAATGCTATTCTAGAATGTGTGTTTATTGAGGTCAACGATATCAGTCCTTCAGAAAATTCTTCAGTTCAGCTGTTTTCCTTAGTTCAAGTACTCTTGGTCCCTTTGCAGAAAAATCACCATCCGGCTGTATTAAAACAAAATCAACTCCTGCTGCTTCAGCAGCGCGCATATCACTTCCGATACTGTCACCGATAAAAAGTGTTGTTTCCGGTGTTGAATCAGCGAGTCTCATCGCAAGCTGAAGTATCGCCGGATCAGGTTTGGCACATCCAACCTCACAGCTTACAACCAGGAGGTCCAGATATTCCATCAGTTCCGCCTTCACCAGCCTCTTCCTCTGAACAGGTCCAAGACCATTTGAGACAATTCCGATTGAATGATTTTTCTTAAGTGAAATAAGCAGTTCAATTATTCCGGGGAGCGCCTCCCCGTGTTGCGACATTGCTTCGAAGTAATTGTTCAGGAACAGCCCCGACGGTAGATTAACACCCGCTTCAGTGAAGATGCCCTGCATGTACTCCGAATCCGCCGGCATCCATCCAGGTCTGCAGGCCTCGATATCCTGAACAGCCTCTCCACTGACCAGATCCAGTACGTTCTGTTCCAGTTCCGGTGATCGTGGTATCCCCAGTTGCTCAATAGCTTTCACTGCAGCGTATTTCTGAGTGGCATCATAGTCAATGAGCGTACCATCCAGATCAAACAGGATGGTCTTGTATTTATTCCACTGCATGTTTTCCTTCCATCCGCGCATGTAACTATTTCTGATGCTGAAATGGATTTATTCCAGTATATTAATCGTATATTTAATTCTAACGAGTCAGTCACGAATATCCAATATTTGGAAGGTTCTATTCATGAGTAACAAGCAGTCAGCACAAGACCCATATAGACTAACAAACTCACCCGCGGAGCGGAGCATTCTGGTTCTTTCGGGCAAGGGTGGAGTTGGTAAAAGCACAGTTGCCGCGAATCTTGCGATTTCACTTTCGCTTCAGGGATTCAGGACAGGTCTTCTCGATACTGATTTTCATGGTCCAAGCATCCCTAAACTGCTTGGTCTGGAGGGCAGCAGATTAACTTCAGATGGGGAAAAGGTCAATCCCGTGGAGATTGGTGCCCTCTCGGTCATTTCAGTGGATTTCATGCTCGGGAATCGCACTGACCCCGTTATCTGGCGCGGGCCTATGAAGATGAAGGTCATTAAGCAGCTCTTCGAGGATGTCAATTGGGGAGATCTGGATTACATGATTATCGACTGTCCTCCCGGTACCGGTGATGAACCACTTTCTGTTGTTCAACTGATTCCTGAACCTTCAGGAGCCGTCATTGTAACAACACCACAGGAGTTATCGCTTTCGGATGTCAGACGCTCAATTAAGTTCTGTAACGCGTTGAATCTTCCAGTACTCGGAGTGATTGAGAACATGTCCGGCTTTGTATGTCCTCATTGCGGAGAGCTGACCGACTTGTTCGGCTCAGGAGGGGGGCGGAAGATGGCAGAGGAGATGGGTGTTCCTTTTCTGGGAAGAATTCCGATCGAGCCGGATATTGTAATATCTGGAGACAGAGGAAAACCATTTGTATACCATAATGGACATTCACTTTTCGCGAAGGATTTCGAGAGAATTGTTGGAGATATTGTCGAAGAGGTCTCTCGCACGGAAGGCACTGAGAAATGAGTATCTCCAGAGATGTTGAGAGGAAGTGGATCGATTCCCTGATTAAACAGGATGAAATCGACCGTTATCTGAATAACGGGAAGGATTTCATTGACGAGCAGCTTATTTGGAATCAGCTGGAGAATCAGAAGAATCCTTCAGATTCATATATCCGGGAGATAATCTCAAAATCACTCGAGCTTGAACGCCTGGATCCCGTTGAAACAGCAGCGCTTCTGAACTGCAGGAATGATGAATTGTGGGAGGAGATGTTCGAAGCCGGTCTCAGGATCAAGCGGAAAGTGTATGGTCGCAGGATTGTCTTTTTTGCTCCTTTGTACATATCGAATTACTGCGTGAATAACTGTGCATATTGCGCTTTCAGATCTGAGAACACAGCCGTGACCAGAACCTGCCTTTCGGATGATCAGATAAGGGCTGAAGTAAGGGCGCTTACTGCCGAAGGGCACAAGAGGCTGATCATGGTTTATGGTGAGCATCCCAGTACCGGCGCGGACTTCATCGCGCATACGCTGAAAGTTGTCTACGAAACGAAACATAGAGGGGATGAGATTCGCAGAGCCAATATCAATGCAGCGCCTCTCCCGATTGATGATCTCAAAAAGTTGTCTGAAGTCGGCATTGGAACTTACCAGGTATTTCAGGAGACATATCATCCTGAAACGTATCGCAGACTTCATCCTGCAAATACCCTTAAAGGGAATATGAGATGGAGACTGTATGCTCTTCACAGAGCAATGGAAGCCGGTGTGGATGATGTGGGAATTGGAGCTCTCTTCGGTCTGGTTGATTACCGTTTCGAGGTGATGTCACTGCTTCTGCACACGATTGACCTCGAGGAGAAATTCGGCGGAGTGGGTCCGCACACCATCAGTTTTCCAAGACTTGAACCTGCCCTGAACACTCCTTTTGTTGAGAATCCTGAGCATCTCATAGATGATGAATCTTTCAGGAAGCTCGTTGCTGTAATAAGACTATCAGTTCCATACACGGGTATGATTCTAACCGCAAGAGAACCTCAATCTGTGCGTAACAGCATCATTTCCCTTGGTGTGACTCAGCTTGACGCGGGCTCGAATATCGGCGTCGGTTGCTATGCCACCGGTAAAACTCAGGGAGACAGACAGCAGTTTGAGCTGGCTGATAACCGCACACTGGAGGAAGTAATATCGTATCTGGTTGATCAGGGAATGATCACCAGCTTCTGTACCGCAGGTTACAGGTGCGGCAGGACCGGTCACTATTTCATGGATATCGCCAAAAGCGGGAAGGTGCACACACTCTGCATGCCTAACGCGATTCTTACCTTTGCTGAGTATCTTGATGACTACGCATCTGAGCAAACGCGTGAAAAAGGCTGGAAACTCATCGAGAAGGAGCTTCAGCAGATTCCCGGTGATGAACTAAAAGAAAGAGTAGTGGAACTGCTTGACAAAGTACGTAATGGAGAAAGGGATCTGTATCTTTAAAGACCCGACCCCCTTGAACTGCCTACATGCTCATCCCGAATTCGGTAACCTTCCACGATCCGTCTTCGCGTACAACATCAATCGTGTTCGTTTCGGTTTCACCCATAAACGAGGTTGTAACTTCTACTCTCGCCAGATCACCATCAATTGTGACTTCCCCGATACTGATTTCTGCTGACTGCATCATGCCTGATATCATCGGAGAGGACATCAGTGCTGCTGTGAATTCTCGCGCAGTCATTTCTGGAATATCCTCAGCATTGAGCTCAATACCCATTGAGGCTAACTGAGTGGCAGCCATTTCAGGATTATCCTTTATTAAATCCAGTTGAACATCCATTTCTGTCAGCGCGCTGCTGGACATGAAGGATACAGCTCGTGCGCCATCACCAGACTGGATAGCATCAAACATTTCTGTTACGGCATCTCCCGGATTCCCGCCACCTTCGCCACATGCGAGGAATACCGCCAGCAGTATAAAGGATGACAAAGCAAATGTTTTCATTTTTTCCTCTCTTTCAGATAATATTAATCCTGTATATTTGAGTTTCAGGATGAGATTGTCAACCGGAAAAGGTGAGAGGAGAAGAGACCTGTCTGTCAGTTTTAGAGTGAAGAGAATGCTCGAGATGGAATCAAGCGATTTTCCGGACAGATTTCCCGGATTGCAGGTTCGGTTCTGCGGGGTAATGGGCAGGCGTATTTCCCATATTGCCGGTGATACATCATTTATCAGAAGTGAAGAGTTCAGAGTGGATATTTCACCTGAACTCGTAATGCTCGTATGCGGATCCTGGCAGGACATGGAAGATGAACTGAAGGATTACGCTCAATTCATAGCTAAACAGATCAGCTCCTGAAAAGTTCTTGTATTCTGTTCTGTCTTTACAGTTTCCAGTTCAATCCGATGTTGTAATAGGTGCCTGAGTCGTCTATATGCGCGATCCAATTGTCAGGGAAACCGTGTCCGGCCCTGCTTCTGCTCTTCCAGGAAATGGCAAGTTCAATACCAAGCCTGTCAAAATCGATACATGCTCCTGTTGAGATGGAAAGCGCCGCTCTGTGATAGTTGGACGGTCTGCTGAAGCCTACGCTGTAGATCGATCGGGTGTGAGGGAGCATTTCCGCCATGTATCCGAAGAACCTGCCGGATATTTCGGGTTCATTTTCAATGGACTGTATATCGAATTCAACACCAAGCGTACTTCCGTAAAGGATCTCAAAATCCTTCTGGAATCCGGCAGCCACTCTGGATCGGTAA
>JAUWJE010000055.1 GCA_030607835.1 Candidatus Fermentibacterota bacterium
CATCAGTGCAGTTGATGTACATCCAGAACTTGAAATCGGAGTACATTACTACTTCGAGACCCAGGCTGATACTGGAGACAACTGCTTCATTCTTGTCAGTAACCATTATGTCGCAGACCTTACCTGGTTCGATGATGGCTCCGGTGTATATGTGAGATCTGACGATATATTCGGACAGGATTCCGACTTGTTCTTCGATTTCTCCGGTGATTCTTGAGGGCCAAATTCACTCCAGGTAGGTACCTGGGGAAGTATAAAAGCTCTCTTCTAGCAGCGCGGGAAATTCGTATCAGTTACAAATTATTCAGTGTCGTTTAATAATTACTACAGTCCCAGTATAGCTGTTTTCTCGATGCTGATGTTCATTGGATAAGGAATGGTGACCTTTCTGTCCGAAAGTTCGAACTATTTCTTTACATGGATCAGGAACGTTGCAGAGCTAATGAATTCTGGTGCCACAACCGTATCATGTCATCAATTAATCATATATCTAGAATACATTTGGGTTTATCTTCAGTGTAAGGAGGTTCGCAATGAAGAAATTCCTTATTGCATTGCACTTCTTATCCATACCTTCTACCTTGGCTGATCAGCCTTTATCTCGGGAACATCATCCCACTATAAGTTTGACACGGCAGGATTGCCCTCGGTATTGTTGCTTCAGGCAGAATATATCGGCTGAATATACGGTACCAGTGTGTATTTCAGCGCAGTAATGCGGACGGTGTAACAAGTTTACTATCTGTTAGGAGCGTAGTATGGCGAACATTGACAACCTATTACGTATTCTCAAAAAAAATAACGGGTCTGATCTCCATATATCACCAGAGAATTCTCCTCTTCTAAGAATCTCTGGTGATCTGCTTCCGATTGGTGACAAGAAGGTAACCTCCGACCAGACTAAAACGATGCTTTACGAGATAATGACAGATTCACAGAAAGAAGAGTTCGAAGCCACTTATGATATCGATTTTGCCTATGAGGTTCCCTCCCTGGAGGCTAGGTTTCGAGTCAACATATTTCTTGATAGTCACGGTATCAGTGCCGCATTCCGTCTGATTCCAAACAAGATATTAACGGTGGAGCAACTTGGGCTTCCCCCCGTCGTTCTGGATTTCACTCGATATTCTAAAGGATTGGTTCTGGTAACCGGACCGACTGGAAGTGGAAAATCAACTACCTTGGCAGCCATGATAGACCACATCAATAAAACCCAGAAGGGACACATTATCACTATCGAGGACCCCATCGAATTTGTTCATGTCAGCCAGGGATGCCTGGTTAACCAGAGGGAAGTAGGCAGCCATACAAAGTCCTTCAAGTCGGCATTGCGAGCCTCCCTTCGAGAGGACCCTGACATTATTCTGGTGGGTGAGATGCGTGACCTTGAAACGATAGAGCTGGCAATAACGGCTGCAGAAACCGGCCATCTTGTGTTTGGTACTCTTCATACCAGCAGTGCTGCAAAAACGGTTGATCGTATTATCAACGTTTTTCCCACAAATCAGCAGGAGCAGATCCGCACCATACTGGCTGAATCTATACTCGGCGTAATAGCCCAGCAGCTTCTCAGAACCGTTGATGGCAAACGCTGCGCGGCTGTGGAGATATTATTCGTTACCTCAGCGGTGTCCAATCTGATCAGGGAAGGAAAGACATACCAAATCCCGTCGGTAATTCAAACCGGAAAAGGTAAAGGGATGCAGCTTATGGATCAGGCCCTCCAAGCTCTTCTGGTAGCCAAGAGAATATCGAAAGAGGAGGCCTACAAATACGCTGTCAATAAGAGTCTTTTCTCAGAATCTGATGAAGGGGTCGTATATCGATGAGTAATGAAAAAATCGACAAGAAAAAGAAGGAGGTTCTTTTTACCCTTACCGATGGCACAGAGATTAAGGGTGAAGTCTATCTCTGGTTGTACTCCACAAATCATATGGGAGCGCAGCGGATTGACGAACTCCTGAATGATGGAGACCACTTCATCCCTGTTAAAACGGTTGACGGCTTTGTACTTTTAAATAGCACCCACATTATGCTTGCAAAGACGAATTTGGAGAAGAACAGCCATAACCTCATAATGATGGGCGAAAAATATAGGGTTGGTATTACTACCCTGCATCATAAGAACCTCGAAGCAGATCTTTTTATCAGTCTTCCAGAAGGCTTCCAACGTGTCAAAGACTACTTGAACCAGCCGATCCGGTTTTTCACCTTTTTCCAGCCTGAATACATCCTCTGCATCAATCGGGATTATATCCTCTCTATTCAAGATTGATTATTAACACTAAGTCTTTTCCTTCTCCACACTTGTGCTAAGAATGCTGCTGGTTGAGGAGACGCTCTCAAGAGAACTGGTGGAGATAATGCGCACAAGGTTGACAGCACTATATGGAAGGGAATTTGAACCCCCTAAAGTACAGTATCTACAAGCTATTCCGGCTTTCACAGGAACAGGATAAACGAATGGCGACCCCAACGGGTAAAACTTCAAACCCCTTTTGGGAATGGCTACTGACATTAAGTAAGCTGTAAAGACTATATTAATCATTATCTGAAATGGCTGAGGTATGGCGGTTACATGAAGGTCATCTCCTTCATTTGGCAGCCATTTGTTATTAGGTGTCATAACTGTATCTTGACATATAATAAATAATACTCTAAAATCTATTTGAGTTCATCTTCAATGTAAGGAGGTGCGCAATGAAGAAACTGCTTTTTACATTACTCTTATTATCCACAGCTTCTATCCTGGCTGATCAGCCTCTTGTTCTGAGTCCCCGTCGCGTTCAAGGAACCGGTCCGATTACGATTGATGGGTTGGTTTATTCGCAGACTTACGATTTTGGACATATTATAGGTGGTGCTCCCATTAGTGGAATACTTGATCGCTGGCTTTGTGATGATTTCGAACTCGATAACGATTATTACATTTCAGATGTCTACGTGTGGATGATTTGGACAGGTGAGCAGGCCTCTTTAATGAACCTTGTTATCTCTGAGGATGATACCGGTGATTCCGATCCCAATACTAACATTGATGTATGGGCTGAAACCGTACCATGTTCACATACCGATACAGGTGATAACATATGGGGATACGATATCTATGAAACACACTGCGTAATTAATGCGGATGTCTATCCAGAACTCGATTCAGGGAAACATTATTACTTCGAAGTTCAGGCTGATGTGAGCGACAGCTGTTTCATATTGTTCAGCGTATACTTCATCGGAGACTACTGTTGGTTCGACGATGGTTCAGGAGTCTGGGTAAGGTCCGATTATATGTTCGGAATGTACTCCGATATGTTCTTTGATTTCTACGGAGAGCCTGTGAGTGCTCTGGAACCTGAAACCTGGGGCAGCATCAAGACCCTCTTCTAGAAATTTCTAAAAAGATAATTCCATGTCGCGTTTAACAATGGGGGGTACGTTTTTCTTAAGAGTTGGCGACCCTAGTAACTTCTTGTTGGAACACCTTAATCCCTTGGTTACAGAAGATCGCCTCCCTATCGGCATCTATGCAGTACTAGCTTCAATAGCGGTAATATTTGCTTAAGCGACGAAGATGCCTTCTACCACGTTAAAGTAGTAGCCAGAATGGATTCAAACACTCAGTAGAACCCTATAATGAATGACTACAGAGGAGTATCTCTCGGATCTGGATATTATCAATGAATAGTGAAAGCACTGACCGGATTATTATTGGTTCGAGAATGGATCGGTACACCGGACTCCTGTCCAGTCGAACTCAAGCAAAGCACACATTTCCTGTCTCTATAAGGCGCCCTGATCTGTCGAAAGTAAAAACGCAATCCAAGAAATACCGTAATCCAACCATCTATGCTCAAGAGCTTCAAGGCGAGATGGCCCGTGATAAACTCAGTAGAAAACAGCCTGCGAAAAGGCATGGTGTCTCCTCAGATAGGATAACTCAGTGGCTTTGGCTTCTGAAGCTGTCAGCGCAGAAACTGCAAGAGATAAAAGCTCTTGGTGACAGTTGGAACGGGCAGGTCATTACAGAACGAGAGTTACGTAGATTAAGAAGATTCCAAAATTAAACTATCTGCAATGTACAACACGTACCATTTTCTCTCTGTACATCAACCGTTCACTGTATTGACAGGACAATGCTGCAATCGGTATTATAAATTCAGGCAGGGAATTACGGCTGGCAACTGCCTTTGTTGGGCTTAGATTTCACTATCCTCCAGTTATCGTTCAAACGCAGCATCTTCCCTGTTATTTGCTGAAAGGAAGACGCGACATGTCTGTTGTAATCATGGTAATCATCCTACTAACCGGTGTAGTCGATTCTTTGATTGTATGGGACTATCCCATGTGCTACAGACCTAATGGATGGACGAGTTATAATTGGGGCTATAATTCAATATATGGTGCTTACTTAATTATTGGGGCCTCCTCTCCCTGGGCGGTATCGGACGGTGAAATGGAATCGGGCGAAGACACCGTATTCGTCCCCGATGTATGCGATTCAATCATTCTCCATGCTGACCAGGAATTGTACATAAACACCTCGGGAACTGGAGCCAGCTATATCGTTGTGGAATACAGCTATGGCTCTGATTGGGACATAATATGGACAAAAGGCGGTAATTACTCATCCATGGCTGATTTGCATATTTCAATTCCGGTTACTCCTGGGGGAACGCTGTTTCTTAAGTTCTTTGGTTTGACTGCAGCAGGCCCAAATGGCTCAGGTAGTGTGGCGTGGTCACTCTCTTTTCTTACACTGACACTATACGGTGCTGGGGTTCACATAGCACGCAATTCATGGGCAAGTATAAAATCAGCTTTCTAGCATGTTCTTGTTTCTTCATACTACAAGCATGGTTTCAATCAGGGAATAAATCAGTAAATCAAAAGGGGACTGAAGCTCCATGTCGCTTTAACAGTGCGTGACACGTATTTCTTAAGAGATGGCAACCCCAACAGGCAAAACTTCAGACCCCTTGTGGGAATGGCTTATGCTGCTTTCATAAGCTACTATTCAAGAACAATGATCTTCTGCGAAAGAATGTCTGGATACTCTTCTGTATGAATCAGGTAAACACCAGGAGGAGCACTGAAGAATAGTGTTTCTCCAGGTTCCAGTATATAACGTCCGTAAAGCCTGCCAGAGATATCATAAAAACCAAGTGTCAAGCGGATTTCAGATTCGGAAACAAGAAACACGCCACCTGACGAAGGATTAGAAATAGGTCTCCAAGAAGGTTGTTCTACGAAATGTACATCCTCTGTAATACCAGTCTGTGATGATGTAGTTACAGCAACCACACCACCATTTTCACCTGACATTGCTGCAGCTATTAGAGGGGTTGGGTAATTACTCGATGTGATTAAGCTGATATCATAAACAGCTTGAGGAAGTGGGAGATTCCATTCAACTCCAGTATCGGACGAGCTGTACAAGGCCAAAGTAAGTCCTGAATTAGTTCCCATGGGAAAATTGAAGGCATTATTGTATTCGAACGTTTCTATGCAATGAACAGGTGATCCTATCTGATATATCGCAAGCGTTTCGCCATTATCCGGAGACATCAAACACATCTCGTTGGAATTAACAAGAACCAGTTCAGGAAGTGGATAATACTCACCGTTGATGTTTGTTAGGAAGAACTGCCACCAGTAGGGAATCCAGTCAAAGGTGAGAACCTCAACTGCACCGGGAAAACTGAATACTCTTAGTTTCGGAGGGTTTGTATTTTGATTAACACAAAGTAATGGGTATTCCGAGGGATGACTGGCTGCAAAAGATTCAGGGAAGCAGCTACTAAGTCCAAAAAGATGCTCCCCTGTTAAGCCATCCCTTATCTCGAACCAGCCCCCAGAAACGGTTCCTCTTGAAACAGCCAAAGCCAACTCGCCACAACCATTCCCGGAGAAATCAGCCATTGGAAGAATATCTGGAATTAGTGTTGACACAGAGTATGACCATAACTCTTCACCTGTTTCAGCATTGTAGCCTTTATATCTGATGTTGTTATCAGGTCCAGTGTCATCATAACTGGTGTGAACCATACGGCAGCTGTCAGATACTGCATCAGTGAATTCCGTATCATATCCATAGTAACCCATAATCGGAACAGTACTCCAGATGATAGTACCGTCAGCTCCGGATACAGCAATTGTACTGCGGTCAAAGGGTCCACTGCCCCAGCCTGTAGATAAGGCGATATCATTTATCCCGTCATCATTAATGTCTGGGATTATACATAGAGCTTCATGGGTCTTGGTGCCGGGGACCAAGTCACTGGACCATATCTCAATACCTGCGAGACCATCAAGACAGTAAAGGCCTGGTGGTGATGGAAAAGTATGGAGAAGTGTGACTACAATATCAGTTGATCCATTGCCGTTAATATCACCTATACTCTCGACAGCGCTGACACCAGTTTCAGTGAATGCAGTCCAGAGAATCTCCGGGACCGCCGTAAACAGCAGAAGAATCAGCATACTGCTCATGAATCACTCTCCCAAACAGTATTTAGTACGAAATGTTCCACATGTCAAATAGATAGGAAAGTTACTTTATTTAATTTGTGTTAGACTTGATTCACTGAACGGTATTCTCGATGTTGATGTTCATTGGATAGAGAATGGCGACCCTAGTAACTTCTTGTTGGAACACCTTGATACCGTGGTTGAGGAAGATCGCTTCTATATGCGTGTTACCGCAGTATCAGCTTCAGGAGTGCGATTTTGTCAAATAACGCCTTTAACCGCTCTGTGTCTTGATTTATATAGCCAAGTAGGATTTGAATACTTGTCTCTATCAAGCAATATATGCGAAGACTGTGGACCGAATAGTGGTTAGTTCGAGACTTGATTGGTACGCCGGACTCCTGTCCAGTCGAACTCAGATAAAGCACTCTTATCCAGTCTCTGTTCTACGTCCTGATCTATCGAAAACTAAACCGGTATCAAAGAGATATTGCAATCCAGTCATCTACGCCAAGGAGCTTCATGATGAGATGGTCTGTGATGAACTCACTAGGAAACAACTCGCTGAAAGGCATAATGTCTCCTCAGACAGGATCACTCAATGGCTGTGCTTGTTGAAGCTTCCAGAAGAGATGAAGAGAGCAATCATTGCTTTTGGAGACTACTGGTGTAGCTAAGTGATTACGGAACGGGAACTGCGTAGGCAACGAAGATCAGGACTGGAATAGGATGTTTGACTGAGTTGTTGCTTGGAAGAATGTATCTTAAGACACTAAGCTCTATCTAATAACTATGCAGCGACTTGATGTAGAGAGACTTCCAGCGACAAGCCTTAGCAGGTACATACCTGAGCAGAGGCTGGAGCCATCAAGATATTCGGAGTACATCCCTGCAGGAACAACCTCATCAACAAGGGTCTCAACGAGTCGACCGGAGAGATCGAACACTGAAAGATTTACTTGTGAAGCTTCATCAAGCTGATAACACACAGTACATGATGAGCTGAATGGATTTGGGAAGGATTTTAACACAAGCATTGTTTCAGGTGAAGAGGATTCTTCCTCTTCTACAGTAAGCCAGTAATTGACACCACTTCCTCCGAAGGCTCCCATGTCGTTGCGTGTGGTTCCCAGGGCTGGCCAGAGGGCATAACCCGGATTGAATGGATCTTCTGGATCGTTGTATTCCCATGCGGGATTACCAGCATCTACGCAAGGGGAGCCCAAGGAGAGGTGATAATCACCAAGAGGTCCCGTCTCAAACTGGGGATCGATATCGATGTTACCGGAACCCCAGTAGAGGGTGGCATAGGTGTCAAGGAAAATTGAATCTTGTCCATATTCAACATTGCCGTATTCAATAGATGCATGCGTTGAATCAGCAAAAGCAAGAAGATAGATCTGCGATCCTATTAGCGCATTGTTTCCACAGATAATGGAATTTGTAACAAAAATAGAGTCGTTCTTACTCAAAAGACCTCCTCCTTTCGCAGTGGCGGAGTTAAATGCTATAGTATTATTCTCCAAGTAAACATTATTATGGGAGTATTCACCTACTCCCCCTCCGTATCCAGCGGTATTCTCAACAATGAGGTTTCCAATGAGTGTCGCTTTGCTGACACTTCCTATGAAAACCCCACCTCCCGATCCACCATCGTTTCCGGAAATGTAATTACCGCATAGTAGTACATTTGTACCAACTATTCCGATACCACCACCATTATGATCAGAATAGTTATCACTGATATTATTGTTGATAACCACTGCTGTATCACCCCAGATATAAAGTCCACCACCATACTGAGCTTCATTGTTCGTAATGTTGCAGTCGATTATTGTAAAAGGGGAAATATCACCAACATTTGTAGCGCAAATACCCCCGCCTTTGGAAGGTCCATAAGCATGGTTGTTACTTACAGCACAGTTTGCTATTCGAGTACTTGAATATCGAGCGTATATTCCTGCTCCACCTCCGTCTGTAACACAATCGGTAATAACGTTGTTCTGAATAGTCGGTGAAGAGTTGGTGATGTAAAGACCACCACCATGATCAACAACTTCCTGTTTTCCCGACGCTGCTCCATCTGAGATCTGGTTCCTTAATGTAAAGCCCTGCAGTACAGCGGTACTGTCCTCACCTCCTGTGAACATCACGCAGTGGAAGTCCATGAAGGTTCGAATGAGAGTGTTTTCGGGACCAGACGTACTCATCACAACGATGTTCTTCCCCTGGAAGCTTATTGGCCCTCCGTATTCACCGGGGGACACAAGCACTGTATCACCGTCCTGTGAAGCACTGATAGCACTTTGGATGGAAGGGTATTCAGAGGGAACAAGCAGAGTATCCGCAGTAAGTAAAGCGCAAAAGGCTATCAGAAGTAACACTGAATTCTTCATGATCAGTATACACTCCGTTCATATACTGAATGTAACTGTTTACACTCCATATAACAATGTTGTATTCTTGATATAAAAAGAACATTGGTTAATTTGAAAGGTGTGTAAAATGAAAAGCTTCAGACTGCCGCTCATGATATTTCTCTTTATCTGCACAACGCTGTTCGTTGTTTCATCCAGCGCAACAAATTTCTACGAACGGCACGGTAACAACTTTATTTATCTTGAACTTGAAAGTACTTCTCCGAACAAGTACGACACACTTAC
>JAUWJE010000037.1 GCA_030607835.1 Candidatus Fermentibacterota bacterium
AAGGGTTATGGTTATCAGATAATCCTGAAACGATCTGATCAATTCTGCGGGAGAGTTCCGGCTCTCCCGCTTTTCTTTCACACCGCGGAAAGTGTACTGGCTGTATCATCACCATTGACTCCGATTGACTTAAGCAGCAGAAATAATGGTACTGGTAATAGATCACCAGCTAAACCGTCTATATTCGGTAGAAAATATGTACATCTTTTGAAAGGAGATAGTATGAAAATACGTATGTTCACCATTCTTACTGCGGCACTGATGCTTTCATCCGGCGTAGTAAGCGCGGATTGGCTTTATGCTGTAGATGGAGATTACCTCTACAGTGTAGATCCTGGCGATGGGACTTGGAACTCTCTTTCCTCGTCATGGTATGGAACGGAACTGCTAACGTCCTGCCAGGGTAATCTATACGCTATTCAGGATGACATGCTCTACGTTGCCGACCCGGACAATGGGGAATGGGAATCTCTCTCATCGACCTGGGATGGTTCTAATGCTTTAACAGCCAGTGGAACTTCTCTATATGCATGTTATATGGGTAACATATACGAGATTAATCCATACAATGGAGACTGGGAAAGCATTCCCGGTGAATATACTGGAACTCAGTTCCTCGCATGGGCCGGAGGAGCACTGATGGTTATCCAGAATGATGTCCTATACAGAACAGATCCAGCATCAGGAAATTATACAGAGCTTCCCTCCTCATATGCAGGAACTACCGCAATCGCGGGAACTTCAAATGCTTTGTACGTCGTTCAGGGTGATATTCTCTATAAGGTAGATCCATATACCGGCGACTATTCCGATCTTGGAGGAGGATATCAGGATGTAACCGAGATGGCTGTGGCTGATGGTCTTATCTACACTATCTGGGAAGGTACGCTCTGGGTAACCGATTCGAATTCTGGCGATTTTGCCGGTCTAACCGACAGCTGGGAGGGTGCTACGGCATTCTGCTCGCTTTAAGGTTTATGGGACACGCAGCAGAGCCTCATGCTTTTTGGGGACACGCAGCAGAGCCTGCATGTCCCCATGTTCCTTCTCTTAGAAAGACAAGGTAACCTCGCGCAGGAAGACCAAATAATCTGGAAACATCCTGAATGTATTGTTGCTGCTTCTCGATATACTGTTCTGCAACCTGTTCCGTGGTTCTTCCATTAAACGTATCGGTCTTGTAATCCACGACAACAAGTTCGCTGTCAAATTTTATCAGGAGGTCGATGTAGCGTTTTTCCATGCCGTCGCATGTACTTGCAATGTATGGATATTCTCTGCTGATAATGAGAGATTGCTCAATGCTGAAAGGAAGGTCCATCCGGAACAGGTTCAATGACAGTTCCCTGATTTCATCAAAATCATCACCATACAGCTTTTTCAGAATACATTTGTGTTCTGTGAACCAGCCGCGGGGATCGGAGAAGTCAACTTTCTGAAGAATGGCATGAACATCATCACCAATTCTGGCTCCTCTGCGCTGCCAGTTTTCCGGTTTCATCTGAACTTCAAACAGTTTTTCTTCGTTAACGGAATAATTCCCGCTCATTGCACCGCGCGATCCGGCAGCTTTGATGAAAGGTAATTCATCAACCTGTTTGATCTCTTCAATTAAGCAGCACTCAGGATCCTTATCAGTTGCAGCCTGCAAGCTTGACCACAGTGTACTCGCGGGGGAGCTTGAAGGTTTTTCCACAGGGCTGGCAAATAAAACCAGAGAGTCCCTCGGTCTGGTTACTGCTACATACAGAAGTCTTCTTAACTCCGCGCTTTCCCTGGCCTTATTCTTCTTTTCTATTTCCGGCCAGAAGGGTGTTTTCAGCTTGTATTTATCTTTCCCATCCATGGGTATACCAAGGTTGAATGCGGCTTTCTTATCGTGATCATAGGAGATGACCGGACTTCTGGATCCCGAACCTCCGGAACTGCTTTTCGGCAGAGCGACCAGGACAACGTGCTTCCATGCAAGGCCTTTTGCTCTGTGAACTGTTGTCAGTGTTACCGCGCTGCCGTCAGACGGAACATTTGATGGTTCTTCGGTCCTTGAGGGAGAAAGATTCTCATCCAGAAAACCAAGCAGCTCAGAACAGGACGTAATACTCCCTGACAGGGTCTGCTCCAGAATGTACTGAAGATTACCAAGTCTCCGGGTCTCCTGATACGCGGTTGCCCGGATTACTGGAATCATCTCCGTCTGGAAGAGAAGTTCTAAGAGGAAATCAGCAAGAGGAAGGGTCTCGATCGACTCCCTGAATCTTCTGAGGCATATGTTTGCCTGAAGCACTTCCTCGGGGCAGTTCTGTTTCTCATCTATGTATCCTGTTGTACCATTTTGAATTGCAGTGTTGATAACAGGATCGGATATCCCGAAGAACAGTGAACGCAGAGTATGCACCCATGCGTGCATATCGCTCCGGTAGAGCAAGCACCTCAGCAGCTCCTTCAGATCGGTAATTTCGGGACGTTTGAGAAAATCTCTTGTAGCGTCCACAAAATATGGAATGCCCTCCCTCTCAAGCACATTAACGAAATGGTGAAGGTGAGTGGTTGACCGCATGAGCAGGGCATAATCTCCGGGAGATTCATCAACAGCAAATCCACTCTTTAGATAGGCGGCAAACCACTCTGCCTGCAGTATAGTCTGGTAAGCTGGTTCACTGTACCTGTTCTGCAGATTGTCCGGCAGGTCGGGGAGAAGTACAACTTTTACAGGGATTCCCTCAATCGCTTCAGAACAAGGTTCTATCACCGAATAGTCGCACCCGAATGCTTCCTCCTCAGGTGTCTGATTTCCGAACAGTTCGACTCCGAGGGTGTTTACAAAGTGGACTATCTTTCTACTGCTCCTGAAATTAGTGATAATCGTCTCTTCAATGGCACCACTGCTTTCAAGTTTCTCTCTGAAATCGCGATAGGTTTCAATATCCGCGTTTCGCCAGCCGTAAATGGATTGTTTGTCATCCGCGACGATAGTAATTCTGCCCTCGGGAAGCACACCTGCCTGCTGAATGAATGCGGTAAAAAGATTAACCTGGTCCGAACTGGTATCCTGGAACTCATCTATCAGTATATGATCGAATTTCTTTAAGAGACAGCTGGCCAGCATACCGCTGTTGGAAATCGCTTTCCATGCGGTATAAAGCAAGTCGTTGTAGGACAGCCTGCTTCTGTCACTGTCCCATTTTCTTCGAAGCTCCTGCGCGAAGGAGCTGGCAAAATTCCACGTCTGTTCGGTGATTATCCCTGACTTGAGAACGGGAGCAATCCTAGTAAATTCTTCCCTCGCTTCACGAAGAACTACCTTTGCCATGTCCTTGTCAGCCCAGTTCTTCCCGCTTCCCACATTGAGCTTGATGACGGAACAAAGTGTGCTGACTTCTTCGTAATCACCATCTGAGAGGTTTTCTCGAAGGCTCTTCAATCCCACCATGAACTCCGCTCCACTCCTGAACAGTTTGTCTGAATGATCACTGCATTCATCGAGAATCTCTTCGATCGCGGAGCCATGCGTTTCCTCGAAAACATCCAGAATTGAAAGGGCTGCAGTCCTGTCTCCTATATTATCAATTGAAACCAGCCAGCGGCGCTCTTCTATTCCACGAGCTATTTCAAGCACTTTGTCAGTACCAGTCTGAGCCAGAGCATCTTTACTGTCCCAGAATTTTTCCCTATCAAGTCGGAGAAGCCATGCATCCCATTCACGCATTATCTCGGATGGAGTGAAATGCCCCTCTGTTGTTGTGAAGGCAGGATCTACTCCGGTGAAATTGAAGAACTCCCTTAACACTCTCGACGCAAAGCCGTGTATCGTCGTAATCCACGCTCCATGTATTGCTGAAAGCGCCTCATTGAACTGCTTTTCGCCTGAATCCTTCATTGAGCGCAGTTTTTCTCTTATTCGGGAACGCAGCTCTGCTGCGGCAGCATTTGTAAAAGTCACAACACCGAGTTTCTCAAGGGGGATTCCGATCCTCAGCAGTTCAATGACCCTGTCGACTATCAGTGTTGTTTTCCCGGTACCAGCACTGGCCTGAATAAATACATTTCTTTCATTCTCAGTGCGGATTGTCTCTCTTGCCTTCATATCGGACGGATTCTGCTTAATGTTCATTGCTTGCTCATCATCCCGCTGAGCAGTTCCATTCTGCTGTCAGAGTGAGCTTTTGTTAATATCCTCTGAAATGGTGTTTTTCTGCAAAGGTTTTTGAAATCGCAGACTTCACAGTTTCCGGTTGGAATCGGTGGAAAAATACCTTCCTGCATCATTTTCGCTAATCGCTCGAAATTCTTCTGCACTGTATCCATAATCTGCTCAATACCATCACCGGAATAACCGACCAGTCTGCCAGGTTCCCTCGCTGAGATACCGGCATAAGCTACACTTGAAATATTTTTGTCAGGGTAGCTGTCTTTCGTCATCTGGTAATAGAATGGTAGCTGGTAATATTTTCCCTTTTCAATTTCCTTTTTCGAAGGAAGCCTTCCAGTCTTCAGATCAAGCACAACCAGATTTTCATTCTTATCCTCAAGAATAAGATCGATCCTGCCGAGGATATCCAGGTCTCCTATTTTCCCCTGCAGACCTACTTCTCTGCCAATGAACTTCCATTCCTCGACAGCAAGAACATCAAGACTCTTTCGGATGATCTCCTTCTGCTTCTCCAGAAAGAGTTCCGCAAGATGGGAGTTTCCGAGTTTCTTTTCCAGATCTGATTCATCAGCTTCACGAAGGAGAATACTGATTATGTCATTATCGGCAGGTTGGAACCCATATACGCTGATTATTTCCTCAACTGCTTCATGTACGATTTTACCTGTAAGGCGGAAATCTGGAGAGCTGCTTACGAGAGGTATCTTTCTCTCATTCAGTTTCCATAACTTCCCGGCAAGATAGGCGAACGGACATCTTACGTAATGCTCAAGCATGGTTGCCGTATACACATGCTTTCTGAATGGAGAATTCTCGAAGATGCCGTCGTAGCAGTCAAAAACTCCGGGGTCCATCCGGGATCTTTCTGCATTAAAAGAACAGGTAAAGAAATGGTTTTCAGGTAGATTTTCATTGCTCACCGCAAAAGCTCTTTGCTGCCCCTGATGGGTTCCGCCCAGCATCTGCTCAACCGCCGAAGAAGAACTCACGCTGAACCATGCAGGATCAGGAGAATATTTGGAATCGATTGTAACAAGATTTGAGATGAATGAAGACGGATATATTTCACTTCCCGCAGCATCCCTCTGTCGGTAAATTATGTCCAGTGTTCTGCCGGCAGCTTCTCCTGCCTGCCTTAGCAGATATCCGTCCTCTATTTCTCTTTCGGATTTCAATGTCATCTGCAGTTTTTTACGTAGTTCGTCACTGAGGCGAGGATCCTCAATCGAAGGTCTGGGATATACTCCCTCTTCCAGATCCATCAGGATAACACTGCTGAAGATGCTTCCCCTTGCCTTCTCGATAGTGAGAATCTGAAACCCCTGGAGAGAGCCGTCTCTCAGTACAATGACCTCTTCCTGGTAATACAGTCGAAGAGCGTCTGTGAATTGCTTCCATGAGACTTCCCGATCCCAGCGGAAACTCTTCGGATCGAAAAGAGTTTCCATCAGGTCTTCCGGAATCCCTCCCGCTGAGATGTCTTCCACAAGGGCTTTCAACCGGTTGAGATAATCAACGGGAACCGCCACATCGGGAAGACCACAATAAAAAGCATCCAGTTTCCGCATAAGTCTGCCCAGTTTGTTTCCGCTATCGAGGGAGACGAACCAGTCCCTCCATTGTTCGCGTCCCATGCGGATTCCACTTGTTTCCACAATCCTGGTGATTTCAGACGGACCTGGATTAAGATCTTTTGTAAGAATACCACCGGACAGAAGCTCCTCAATCAGCGTATAGTGAAATTCTCCTTCATTGATACTTGCCAGATCAAGCACAAATTTCCCTGCCGGTACAGTGGACAGTTTTGCTTTCAGGGAACAAGCGATCGGAATACCCTCATGATGGGCAAGACGTACTAGATTGTCATCCGTAATTTTCCTTCGGATCACAGCAATTTCTGAAAATGGAGTATTATGCTTAGTATTAAGCTCAACGATGCGCCTCAGCGCCGCTCTTGAAGCGCCCATTTCCCCTGAGACAGCAGTAATACAAAAACTATCGGCAGGTACTGATGGACGGGATTGCCTGGGAAGAGCTTCGAAGAAATTAGCGAACGGATTCATTGCTTCCATGCCACCCGGCATCCTGATTGAAGCAATACCGTGATTTTCAAGCAAATTCCGGGTTCTGATATAGACCTTATTCCACTGAGAGTTCTCTTCAAGTGGACTGAACCAGAATATTCTTGAGCTATGCTTAAAGAATTTTCTTAGAAATCGCCTCTGCGAAGGATTGAGATCGTAAAAACCGTAAAAAACAACTGCTCCCGCTTCTTCATGTGGAAGCGCCTGTTCCATTATCATGTCTCCACAGCATGTATAATGCTCCCTGCGATATGCACTGTACTTCCCGAATACTCTACCGATGACGTTCTCTGTTTTCGACTGTTCCCCGGATAGCGAGAGTGAAGTCTGTTCGTATATCTCGGGAGTTACTCCGTGTTCAAAGAGGTCTTCAAAAAACACTCCCATCGAATGAGCGGTCTCGGAATTTTTACTGAGATAATACAGGGGTTCACCAGGCTCGATCAATTCCATTGCCCGCAGAGTAAAAAGAGTTCTGTCAGCATGGCTAACAGTCTCCATAACCATGTGTACGGCACTGAGTTCGGAAGCAAGATGCCTGATCCCTGGGAGGAATTTCACCCCACCAATGATTCCCCCGGCTGCTTTCCCAAGAAGAAGCTCGCGCAGTCTATCCAGCTGTCCGCTTCCCGCGGCAACAACAGTCAGCTGCTCACCACTCTCGAGGATTTCCCCCGCAAGCTCGAGGAAATCTGTCTCAAGTACCCTGTAATGACCCTCATAAAGAGTTTTAATGCTCATATTTCCGGTTCATTCTGTAAGAAATTTTACAATAGCAGTAAGCCACGAAATTGATATCCTATTCTGAATCATTCCCTCCAGCTCGGTCAAGTGCAACAGAAGAAGAAGGCTTATCAATATACCAATATTACCTGTATTTCCAGCGTGATCGATGCTGCCCGCCGATCTGGCGTACAGAGCGCTGCAGCAGTAGGATTGGCATAGATAAGAGTATAACTCATTCTGCCGGGTTGGAGGTTCCAATGACGACAATAGGACAGCTCGGAAGGCAGCTGCTTTCAATCAGGAACAGAATCACCTCTGAGAAGGATATCTCCACTCTGCGAAAGCTGCGAAAAAGGGAGATTCAGCTGCTTACTGAGCTTGGCAACATTTCTGCCGCTGCTGCTGCGTGTGAAAACCTTATTTCAGATTATCCGTTATGGCCTGCAGGATACTCGATTCTGGCTGATGTGCTGTGCAGAACCCGCAAATGGAAAGAAGCAGAAAAGCTGTTTGAGAAAGCTGCGAATCTGTATGAGGAAGCAGGCAATCCTGATTCAGCCACCCGTTTGAGGATGGGTCCTGTCTACAGACTTTCCGAGGCAGGAGGTGATTTCAGGAAGTGCCTGAAACTCTGCGGAAATGACACTGAACTCGGAGCGGTTCTTCAAGTACGGTGCAACAGACAGATGAATCAAAGGATTCCTCTTCCTCCAACCTGTACTGACTGGCTGGCAGGAAAACTACTACTTCTGGAACAGGTTCAGCAGGGAAGTTCTGCTAACAGGCTTTTTGACGAGATTGTTGAATGGAAAAACACGGAACCGGAGTGGAGATGGAGGTTCATCGTAGAAAGTATTGACATCTGGAAGGGTAGGAACTTGAATACTGATACGTGGCGGAAGCCTGTAAAGGATACTGTCCGCCCTGTTCTGGACCCGAGATTTACAAAGGAATGGAGTAAATTATCTAATGACTGATAATTCTGATCTTGAAGGACTCACAACTCTGGGAGGGAGAAGTGTCCCCTCAAAAATACTGGAGGTATTCCCAAACCATCATCCCGACCGTAATTATATAGTTACCCTGACCTGCGATGAATTTACCTGCCTCTGTCCCAAAACCGACCAGCCGGATTTCGCCTCGATCTCCATCGAGTACGTGCCTGACAAAATGATCGTGGAATCCAAATCACTAAAACTCTATTTCTGGTCATTCCGGAATGAAGGTGTCTTTCATGAGCACGTGGCCAACATGATTCTTGATGATCTTGTGAAAGCTCTGGATCCGCGATGGTGCAGAGTTATCGCCGATTTCGGAATCAGGGGCGGAATATCAATTTCTGTTGAAGCCGAATACGGGGAGGCTCCCTGAAATTCATTTTCACCTGAAGGCGAATTATACGAAACTGGATGTTGCGCAGCTTTGCTTCCAGGAACACGTGTTTTCAACAAGCCAAAATCATGAATATCAGGAACCCGTTGCTACCTATCCTCAAGCATGTCATTCAGGTCGCTGACATTGAGTAAAAAAATCCGCTCAGACGCATCGATCATTTCCGGAGAACACTCCGCCACTCCCCAGGTCTGTCGTGAAGCAAGCTGAATCCAAACCGGAGGCAGGTTGTGAATCAGATGAACCATACCTCCTGTCGAATCGGGTGTGAGATAAAAAATCGTATCAACACCGGATGTAATAAGCCGAGCCATACACATCGGACATGATTCAAGCGAAGTAAACAGTGTAAATCCATCCATGCTGGATATCTCGGGATAACAGTCCTCAAAGGCGTCCATAACCACCATTTCTCCATGTCTGTCACTTCTGAAATGTGGATTGAAAACCTCGTTGTGGCCTTGAATAACTACATTGCCCTCTCCATTTGTCAGTATGCAGCCGATACCGAAATTACCGCAGTTTACTGCCTCAAGAGCAAGAATGCAGGAAAGCCATCCGTAATCGTCATGAACGTATTGATCTTCGAACTGATATTCTGAAAGCCATTCAATCCAGCTGTTGATGGATTCACTGGTTTCTACCATTGAGAACAGACGAATCAGTCCAGCCTCCCTAATCAGTTCGCGCGGTAGAACCGAATCACCCCCAGTCGCCTTCGCTGCAAGCGTGCTGAGAATGACCAAAAGGATTCCCGCAGTCAGTTTCATTGCCTCACGCTTCCTTCCCCGCACTAACTGTTTAAGTATTCCTGAACCATTCAACCCGGGCATAAGCAGTATGATTGTGTATGCTTTCATGGTTTTCAGCTGTGACCTGGAACCAGGTCACTCGTTCATCTTTCATTAATTTCTCGGCAGCATTCCGAACCATATCTTCAACAAAAACCGGATTATCGTAGGCCAGTTCAGTTACATACTGTTCATCAGGTCTCTTGAGAACCGCGTAAACCGGAGATGATGCCGATGATTCCGCGATCTCAATCAGTTCCTCTATCCAGACAATCGTTGGAAACCCATTCTCGTCAGGTCTGCTTCTGACATCCATCGTGATATATCCCCGCTGGTTATGCGCGCCATATTTGCTGATCTCCCTGCTGCATGGACACAGGCTGCTCACAGGTACCGTTACGCTCAGAATAAAATCCATCCCGTCAGGACCAGTTCTGCCTGAAAATCTGCACTGATAGCTCATTTTCGCGGAGGTATCCGTTACTGGGGCTTTTCTTTCCAGGAAGTATGGGAAACTGATTTCCATACTGGCTGATTCAGAGTCGAGAACCTGTTTTAATTCCTCAAGGATTTCCGGGATTGTGTGTCCCGTGAATTCGCAGGAATGTCTGCTGAGAACTTCCACAAAACGGCTCATATGTGTACCCTTGAAATGATGGGGAAGCGCAACTGACATTGAAATAGTCGCAACGGTCTGCTGTTTCTCATTTTCCCGATCCAGAATTGTTATCGGGTATTGAAGATCTTTTACACCAGCTTCATCGAGGGGTATTCTTCGAGAATCATAACTGCTCTGAACATCGTTCATGATTATTCATAACCCCGATATCTGCAACCGGACAAAGGCGTCTCCTTTATCTCCACCATACTCAGTTCCGGAAGATCAGATTTGAGGCGGTTCCATATCCATCTCGCGATATTTTCACTGGTTGGATTCTCAAGTCCCGGAATGTCATTCAGAAAGGAATGATCCAGTTCATCCAGCACAGGCTGGCATAGTAATTTGATGGAACTGAAGTCCATTACCCAACCGGTTTCCTCCCCAACAGGTCCTTCTACATAAATGCCAAGATGAAAAGTGTGACCGTGCATACGGCCGCATTTCTGACCGGGGGGAAGGTTCGGAAGCAAATGTGCCGCGTCGAAGGTGAATAATCTAAAAATTTCCATGTCATCTCTCTTCTATGGGATACCAGTGTATTTATGCAACTGCAGGCTCAAACGCCAGCGGGGATGTTTCAGACAGTACTCAATTGCGAGTCGAATATTCTTCTTGAGATTCACGCCTGAGATCGGTTGAATATAATAATACCTGAAGTCCAGGTTGGAATACTTCTCCGGATCAATACCCTCCTGAGGATAGGCAAGTTTAAGTTCATTTCCCTGCCTGATTACAGAATCCTCACCAGCCTTTGGGCTGACACATATCCAGTCGATTCCGTCAGGTGCGGTCAGAGTACCATTGGTTTCAAGCAGAATTTCAAATCCGCGCTCGTGCAAAGTGTCTAGAAGCTCTGAATCAAGCTGCAGCAGCGGTTCACCACCTGTGCACAGGATCCTTCGCGAAGGATCATCTCCCTGCCAGCATTGATATGCGGCTTCAGCAAGTGAGGCGGCGGTTGAGAATTCACCACCTGAGGGACCATTAATTCCAGCATAATCAGTATCGCAAAATGAGCAGTCCAGATTGCATCCTTCGAACCTGCAAAGAACAATTGCAGCACCGGTGTTGGCTCCTTCACCCTGCAGCGTGTAAATCATTTCTTTTACTCTATAACTCATTCACATCCACATTTCCCGTAGTAGGCAGCAGGATCTTTCATGCCGTTATCCCTGAAACCCTTCAATCTCAGATAACAGGCATCACAGCGACCGCAGGCTCGACCTTCACTGTCTGGATTATAGCAGCTGAGCGTCAAAGAATAATCAACTCCTAGTTTGAGTCCCAAAGTGATAATCTCCGCCTTAGTCATATTCAGAAGCGGGGTATGAA
>JAUWJE010000014.1 GCA_030607835.1 Candidatus Fermentibacterota bacterium
CAGAGCTGATAGTCCATTTGTGTTTCACAATACTGAGACTGGAATTCTAAGCGTGGTATACTCAACCCCTTCCGGAAGAACGCAAGTTGTCGAACTTGTAGAAAGCCACTGACGGAGCATCTTCTAATGGACAGTATACCAAAACCGGAGGATCTGACTGCAGCCAGGCTTTTTGAACTCCTTGGAGAAAAACTAAGTCTGGTAACTGTTAACGGGATCACAGGTCATGACTCTCTGATCAAATCTCCCGATATATGCCGGCCAGGTATGGCTCTCACCGGCTTTCTAAACAAATTCCTTCACGAACGTATACAGATATTCGGGGAAACGGAGATCACTTACCTTGATTTACTTTCGGAATCCGATCGAAAATCTGCAATTGAAAAAATATTTCAATTCCCGATACGATGTTCTATTGTAACAAAGAACCTGAATCCACCTCCCACGCTTGTGGAAATGTCCAGAAAAAATAATTCTGCGTTATTCAGGTCCATGAGAGATACGACGCCTCTTATTCACGATTTAACTGATTTTCTTGATCTTGTTTTTGCTCCAAGAACTGATGTTTACGGAAGCCTTGTCGAGGTGTTTGGAGCCGGACTACTTTGCACAGGACGGAGCGCAATAGGGAAGAGCGAGACAGTTCTCGGACTTCTGGAGCGTGGACACAGATTGATAGCTGATGACAGAGTTTATGTCAGACGAATCGGTAATGCGCTTTTCGGAACCGGTGATTCAAGGATGGCCCATAATATGGAAATAAGGGGGCTTGGATTTGTGGATGTTTCCGCATTCTACGGTATTCGGGCAATTAAGGATAGACAACAGATTCATCTGGAGGTAAGACTGAGGGAATGGTCAAAGGATGATCAGGAATTTGACAGAACCGGTCTTGTTCAGAAGATGAACAGGATTCTCGATCTACCTATACCCAGAACAACAATTCCGGTACTACCTGGAAGAAATCTCACACTTCTTCTTGAAGTGGCAGTGATGAATTACCTTCTTCGACAAAAGGGGAGAAGTGTTCCAGAGGAAATCGAAAAAAACCTGATTGAGACAATTATCAGTAAAGAAATGAAACTTAAAGAATAAGTATTGAATGATACACAGGAGGATGTGGATTGCAATCTGAAAAAGCCGAAGTAGTAAACACGCTTGGTATTCATGCCCGACCTGCTGCCCAGATTGTAAGGAAAGCATCGATCTTCGAGAGTCATGTTACTCTGAGTGTTGACAAAGATACTGTTAATGCAAAGAGCATAATGGGAGTTATGACACTTGCTGCATGCCGTGGAAGCATAATAGAAGTCAGAGCGGATGGATCGGATGAGATTGACGCCGTGGCAACTATCATAATACTTATTAACGAAGGGTTCGGAGAGGAATGAAAAACTGAGTATTCGACTGAACGGTACGGCAGCATCACCCGGAATATCCATTGGTCCGGTATTTCTGCTGAATGTGGAAGAAATCAGAGTTAAGAAACATGTCCTGAAAGACCCGGCAGAGGTAGAATATGAATTGAAGCGTTTCCGGGAAGCTCTTATCCGCTCCCGCGCGGAACTTGAGAAGATTTCTGCTCAGGTCAGCGACATTATTGAGGGAAAACAGCTCATGGAAGTGCATATTCTCCTTCTTGATGATCCTGCCATGCATAAAGAAGTAGAGAATAGAATTCGAGAGGAACTTGTCACCGCAGAGTATGCTGTAAGCAGAGTACTGTACGATATCCTAGAACGTTTTAATTCGATTGAAGATCCCTACCTGCGAAGCAGATCAGTAGATGTTCGCGATGTCGGCAGGCGTGTGATGGGAAACCTTCTTGGAACTGAGAAGGAAGTACTCGCAAATATAAATCAGCCTGTAGTACTCGTCTCTAATGATCTGGATCCTTCTCAGACTGCTGGTCTTTCAAGAGATCAGCTCCTCGGGATTGTAACCGATCTCGGTGGTTCAACCTCACACACTGCGATACTGGCAAGAAGCATGGGCATACCTTCCGTTGTAGCCCTGAAGGATGTAGCTGAGTACGCTCATCCTGGTCAGACGATAATTGTTGATGGTGTACATGGTGTTGTCATACTTGATCCTGATGAGGATGAACTCGAATACTATACAGAGCTGAAAGATCGTTACAACGTTGCGGAAGCGGAGATAGCGCTCAACGCTGAAAACGAAACAGTTACAGAAGATGGACAAAGTATTGAACTTTCCGCAAATATCGAGTTCTCACAGGAGGCTGATCAGGTAAAACGTTTTGGGGGGAAGGGAATCGGACTCTTCAGGACAGAGTTCATAAGACTCCTGTCACCTGAAATTGAAGACGATGAAGAAATCCATTACAGAGCTTACAGACATGTACTGAAAGCAGTCTTTCCGGAACCTGTGATAATCAGGACATTTGATCTCGGTGGGGACAAATTTCTGGAATCCATCCCCACATTGGAGAGAAATCCTTTCCTTGGATGGAGAGCCATAAGAATCTGCCTTGACCGCCCTCTGAAATTTCGCAGCCAGTTAAGAGCAATCCTAAGAGCTGCAAGGTTCGGAAATGCATGGTTGATGCTGCCGATGATCACATCGCAGGATCAGGTTCTGCAGGTTAAAGTTATGCTTGAAGATATTAAAGCAGAACTGGAAGAATCCGGAACACCTCACGGATCAATTCCTCCACTCGGAATCATGGTGGAAACGCCTGCTGCTGCTCTGGCAATTGATTTTCTGATTCCTCATATCGATTTTGTTTCAATAGGGTCAAATGATCTGACACAGTATACACTTGCGGTTGATAGAGGCAGTCCTTACGTATCAAAACTTTTCGATTCCCTCCATCCCTCGGTTTTGTGGCAGATAGAGCATGTAGCAAGGAAATGCAGAGAAGCTGAAATATGGACCGGCATATGCGGGCAGATGGCAAGCAATCCCCTGGCTATACCTCTTCTTCTTGGATTCGGTCTTAAAGAACTCAGTGTATCCCTGACACTTATTCCAGATGTCAAAAAAATGATCAGTGTCATTAATCTTAAAGAAGCTGAAGTGCTGGCAAGAGAGTCGCTCATGATGGAATCCGGGGATGAAATAAGGAAATATGTACTTAAGTACGTCGAATCAAGATATCCTGAAATAATTCTGGATGAGATTCACCGGGACAATAATGATCGGGGGAACTGAATGCATGCAATCATTCCGGTTGCGGGGAAGGGTACAAGGCTTCGACCGCTGACATGGTCTACACCAAAACCTCTTCTGCAGGTTGCCGGTAAGCCGATACTCGGCCATATAATAGACAAACTTGTTTCCGCTGGAATAGTACATGTGACCCTGATCGTTGGCTATCTCGGTGATTTGATCGTCAAATGGACAAGAAAGGAATATCCGGATATTCATGTTGATTTTGCGAAGCAGAACAATATGGATGGTCTGGCTTCTGCAGTTGATCTTGCTGCCCCTATGACTGGAGATGGAGTGACTCTGGTTGTGCTGGGAGACACTATTTTCAGTGATGACCTATCTAATGCACTGAATCCGCAGCGGAATATGATTGCAGTGAAACGAGTGGATGATCCAAGCCGGTTCGGAGTTGTTCTGCTTGAGGATGACAGGATAGTCAGACTCATTGAAAAACCGGAAGAGTTCATCAGCAATCTTGCGATAGTAGGTATCTATGGTTTTTCATCCGGTACGGTTCTGATGAATGCTACTTCAAAACTTATTAAAAGCGGCAAAAGAACAAGAGGGGAATATCAGCTTACCGACGCCATGCAACTGATGCTGGATGAAGGACATGACTTCGGTGTTTTCGAGGTCAACGAATGGCTTGACTGTGGAAAACCGGAAACATTTCTTGAAACCAACAGGATTCTTCTTGATTCCGGTTATGGCGAAAACAGAGCTTTGATTGTGGATTCGATTGTCATTCCTCCCGTCAGTCTGCCGGAAGGGGCTGTTATTTCTTCATCAATAGTAGGACCACACGTTTCACTTGGGCGCGATTCAAGAGTAGAGAACTCAATAATTTCCAATACAGTAATTGGTAAACGCTCAAAAATCGATTATGTGAATATCACAGATTCAATCATTGGTGATGATGCCGCTGTGTCGGGAAAAGCTGAAAAATTAAACATTGGTAACTCAAGCACAGTTGAATTATAGCACTAATCTGAAGAACAGTATCCCGGTAGTATACGCTGAATCGCTTATGAACAGGGGCGGTACGGGTGTATACCTGCGGCGATTACTTGAAGGTTTTATTCAATGTAACGCGCATGTTCTGGCAGCCGCGGAAAAAAGATTGATGAAACCATCTGAAGCGCTTGATACCGCTCTTTCTGAGAGCGGAATACTGAAAGTGTTTCATGAATATTTCACACTACCTGCTCTTGTGGCATCTGTATCTCCTTCAATAGTACACCTTCCCGCTTTCGCCGGAAGATCACCCGGCGGAGTGCCATGTGCGGTGACTCTCCATGATCTTGCGTTCCTGGCAAATCCATCCTGGTTCCCACGATTGAGATCTCTGTATTACCGCCTTCACTTCAGCAGAGTCGCTAGAAGAGCTGATGTACTGATGGTTGACAGTGATTTCACTGGAAGAGAAGCCGTACGCTGGCTGGGTGTGGATTCTGAATCAATCAGGAAGGTTTACCTGTCAACTGAATCCATGCAGATCGATCCGGAGATATTTCAGCAGTTCACCGGAATTAGTGATAAATACATTCTCTTTATCGGAACTGTTGAACCCAGGAAAAACATTTCCAGCCTTCTTAGCTCCTGGAAGGTTGTTCTTCAGGAACATCCTGATCTAAAACTCGTAATTGCCGGAAGAGGGGGGTGGGGACCGGTTGTTCTGAAGAATCTGCTCAGGAACAGCAGGGGAGTTATCTGGACAGGTCAACTTTCGGACAGTATTCTGAAAAGCTGCATTTCAGGTGCTGAATTGCTTGTCTATCCATCTTTCTATGAAGGTTTTGGTCTTCCGCCTCTTGAAGCTGCATCGGCTGGAGTTCCCTCTGTACTCACTCCGGCGGATGCACTCGTGGAGATATACTCGGAAATTTCTAATATCGCATTGAACCATAAGCCTGATTCAATAGCCGGAGCCATACTTGAATCTCTTGATACCTCTTATGACGAAAAGAACCTCATTGAATTTGCTTCCGGATTCTCAGTGAAACGTATGGCAGAGGAAGTACTCGGAGTGTACAAGGAGTTTTCAAGATGAAAATTCTTGAGGTGTACAAAGATGTTCATCCTCGTGTTCGCGGTGGAATTGAGCGATACATATATGATCTTTCCTCATTCCTAGCGGACTCGGGACATGATGTGGAAGTACTTATTGCCGGAGATAACTGCAGCAGCACCGATATTGAGATCTCTGGCTTTACAGTTAGAACAACTCCCTGTATCGGAAGAGTGATGTCAAATCCCATATGTCCTGAATTAATCGATTCTTTGAGAGAAATCCCGGCTGATCTGGTTCATTTTCATGTTCCTCTGCCTTCCGCAGTTATATCCTGGCTGATGACCGGGCGCAAAACACCCTACATAGTAACATATCACAGTGATATTGTAAGGCAGGCTGCATTTCTTCCCTTTTACGGTCCCTTTCTTCGCAGGTTTTTAAATCGCGCTGGGGCGGTAATCACTACTTCACCTGTGTACGCGGAAACATCTGTATTTCTATCAAGCCTGAATAATATCACAGTGATACCGATTGGAACCGATCTCAATCGTTTCAAGCCTTCTGATTCCATGGAAACAGGTGATTACGTCCTTTTTGTAGGAAGATTCAGAAAGTACAAAGGTATTCATGTATTGCTGGAGGCGTGGAAGAATTTCCCGGATCGTCGACTCATAATGGTAGGTGGAGGACCGCTCCTCCAAGATATTCTGAACGCTGTCAGAACAGACAAACTTAATATTGAGATTATTAATGACCCTGATGATGACATACTTGTTCAGCTTTATCAGGGAGCAAAATGTCTTGTTCTTCCCTCAACTCTGAGGAGCGAAGCCTTTGGTATTGTTCAGATAGAATCAATGGCTTGTAGTACTCCTGTTATAAGCACTTCAATTCCAACAGGCGTTCCATGGGTCAACGCGGACGGATTATCAGGTATTGTAGTGCAGCCTGATAACCCGGATGCTCTTGCTGATGCGATAGAACGAAAGGATGATTCGATTCTGCATGATAGACTTTCTCGAGGTGCTCTGGAGAGGGTAAAACTTCTTTTCGACAGTCTGGATCTCCACCGGAGAATTGAGATCCTTATGCGGGAAGTGGCAAAAGGTTGCAATAATGGATAAGCTCAATGGCCATTTCCGAGCAGAAATAATTCTTGTCCTTCTTGCAATTGGAATCGGAGTGCTGGAGAATATCGTGCCGAAACCCTTCCCATTTCTTAAACTTGGTCTTGCCAATGTGGTTACTGTTTCAGCGATAATTAGATACGGCACAATGACAGGTCTGAGAATCAACGTTCTCAGGTCAACTGGAGCAGCTTTATTGCTGGGAATAATCGCAACTCCTACATATCTTCTTTCACTTGCAGGCGGGATAGTTTCATCCATTGTTATGGGAAACCTTAGAAATGTGTTCTCCGTTACCGGTATATCTGTTGCCGGCAGCCTTTGCAGTCTTTGCATTCAGTTATTTCTGGCAATGCTGCTTCTGCCCGGTCTTCCAGTCGGCACTCTTGCTATGCCGCTTATAGTCTGGGGTATTCTTTCCGGAGCTGTAACCGGTATTGTTGCAGTAATACTGCTGAGAAAGGGTTTTCCATGGATACGAGAAGCAGGGGTTGATTCACCCTGTTCTCAGGAATAGATTAACATTATGCTGGAGGAGAAGTGCTTCATAATCGTTCGACTCGATTCTGGATAATAATCTCATTCCTCGGAATGATGACTGGTACAGCTTTTGGAGAAGGAATAGCAGCAATACTGCCTGAATCATCAATTGCTCTGACGTCTTTCTTCTCTGGATCGCTTGAGTTTTCTCTTGGTCCTTTTGGGTTTGATCTAATAATTTTCAGATTCGCTCTTGAGGAAATAGCTTTCAAGATGAACCTGATGAGTTTTGCAGGACTTATGTTTGTAGGTTATCTTTATCGGTGGTTCTAGACCAAGGAATTTTAGACAGGGGGTGAGATGATGTTTCGACCTGGTACTGGCGAAATTATTCTGATAATAATTGCTCTTCTCTTACTTTTTGGTGCAAAGAGAATTCCTGATCTTGCACGGTCTATAGGTCAGGCGCTACATATGTTCAGAAAAGGAATGAAAGAGGAATTCTCAGATATTGAAGATGAAAAGAAAGATTCTGAGAACGGAGATAATTTGAATGGCGACAGTTAGCTATAGTTCAAGAGAGATCGATTGTAAGCTTGTCTATGCAGGACCTGGACTCTCAGGCAAAACAACAAATGTGAAGCACATTCATTCAGTGATCCCATCTGATGACCGGGGCAAGCTTATTTCTCTCGCGACTGGAAATGAACGGACCCTTTTCTTTGATTTTCTGCCTGTGAATTCAGGAACGATATATGGTTTCAAAGTACGCCTGCACCTCTACAGCGTTCCTGGCCAGGCAATGTATTCGGATAGCCGTCAGCTTATTCTGCAAGGTGCGGACGGTATCATATTTGTAGCGGACTCTCAGAGGGCAAGGATGGACGCGAATATTGCCAGTCTTCGTGATCTGAAGGAAAATCTAAGGTATTCAAAACGAAAAGGTCTCAGTCTGGTGCTGCAGAATAACAAACGTGATCTGCCTGACAATCTACCATCGGAGACGATTAGAAAAGCGCTTGGTTTTGAGCGGGTTCCATGTATTGAATCTGTCGCAACTGAAGGAATCGGTGTTTTTGAGACACTCAGGAAAGCAAGCAGGATTGTATTGCGAAGGCTTCACCGACAGTTCTCTCTTGTTCTTGAAGAGAAGAGGGGATAGAATGAGCGACAGCCAGGCTGTTGTTGATCTGCTTCTGGTTCGGCTCAGCCGGGAAGAAGAAAAGGAAAAAGTTCTTGAAATGCTTATCAGCGAGTTGGGAATGTCCCACGATGAAGCCAGAGAAAAAGTAGATAATACTCCGAATATTCTCAGCGAGGGCATTTCAATGGAACAGGCAAGAATTCTTCAAAACAGGATGTACCCGTACGTTGATCTGTTGCCAAGAACCTATGCAACAACTACATACTCAGAACCTTCATCGGCGGCTGTTAGCGAAGAAGAAACACCTTCTGAATCACTTCAGTCAGATGAAACTGACGAAAGTGTGCAGGATGAATATCCTGAAGAAAAAGAAACACAGGATTTCAAAGTTGATGAAGATAAGCTTATCATCACTACAGCTGCAGAAGAGATGCTCTCTATAGACCGATGCCACCTGTGCGGTAGTTCTCCAACAAGCAACCAGAAACTTGCTCCATGCAGAACATGCGGTGAACTAACCTGTTCAGATTGTTTTAATCGAAAAATGCACGTATGTGAAAGATGCGTTTCTGAAGGCAGAGCAGTTGATCGTCCTCTGGATAATAAACCTGAATACAGACTGGAACAGGAACATTCGTATGATCTGGGACATGGAAGCCTTGAGGATGAGAAAAAAATAACCAGAAGAAGAATACAAAATGTTCTTTCAAAGCTTTCTCCTTCTGTCATTTCAATTACGGCTGCTGTTCTTATCCTGATTGCATTTTTCCTGATAGATCCAATCAATCTGTTCAATGATAATGGTTCAGCGACTGGATCTCATCTCGCTAGCACAGATTCACTTGCTTCTGCAATAGTTCCGGATTCCGATTCTGTATCCGGCATTGTTTTAACGGAAGTTCCCACGGATACGCTAGCGATTCTTCAAACAGATACACTTGTATCATCTTTGGACAGTATTGCTTTAGAATCCGATGTGTCCTTCATAAACATCTCACTGAGCGATATCCGGATTCCCGAATTTCCGGATACTCCCGATCCCGATGAAGTTACATTACCTAGATTGCTGCTTTCGTCACCGGTTCGCGGTATTGAGGTTTACAAGGATTCCCTAACATTCCTTTCCTATCCTGTCGGGTATATCGCTGCAACTATTTCCGTTGAAATCGACGCCATTTCATTGGTTCATACAGAAGATGGATATACGATTTTTGTAATGTCAATTCTTCACCCGGAACCGGTTGAGAAAAGAACCGCGTTGATCAGCAGTATCGGATCATTGCTTGACTCCACAGTTGTCGACCAGATGGTTCTCTACTATCGGGAAAACGAATATTATGATTCAAATCTGTTTTCTTTTGTCTCAGACAGTTTCAGTGTAATATCTCAGTCAAACAGCCCGTACTTCCTGCAGAGAAAGCAGGCGACTATACCGGAAACCAGAACACTGGTTTTTGAAAGCATTAATGACTGGATGACAGATCTGGACTGATGATTGTTTCCACTGAAAGTTTTCCAACGGCTGGACACGTTTCGGAAGACCATTTAATATGAAAGATATATGAAGAATACTAAAGATCTTGTAATAATAGAGTCTCCGGCCAAAGCCAGAAGTCTGAAGAGTTATCTTGGTGACAGATACGAAATATTCGCTTCCTATGGTCATGTGAGGGATCTACCCAGGCATTACATTGGCGTTGATGAGAAGAACAGCTTCAAGCCCACATACACCATTCTTCCGGATAAGAGAAAAATTGTAGCTCAGTTGAAGAAAATAGCTTCTGGTTTTTCCAGAATCTACCTTGCCGCTGATCCTGACAGAGAAGGTGAAGCAATCTGCTGGCACCTTTCACAGATTCTTGAGGAAGACGGCAGAGTATTCAAGAGACTGAGATTCAACGCAGTAACAAAAGAAACTGTGCTAAAGGCATTGAGAAATCCAAGTGTTATCGATATGCAACTTGTAGATGCTCAACAGGCAAGGCGTGTCATGGATAGGCTTGTTGGATACAAGATATCATCCTACCTTCAGAAAATTCTTGGCGGGGGGAAAAGCGCTGGAAGAGTACAGACAGTTGTTCTGAGAATCATTCAGCAGCGGGAAGACGAAATCAGCGACTTTATCCCTGTTGAGTACTGGCTTATCGAAGCAGAATTTCATCAGAATAATAAGGTTATCAAAGCTTCGCTTTTCAGTGTTGACGGGAAAAGAGTCGATAAACCGGGAAAGGCGCCTCGATCATCCGAGGAGGCTTTGATTATTCATCAAAGACTGAAAGACTATACAGGTGAATGGATCCTCTCCGGAATACAGAGAAAGATTCGATCAGTAAAACCTCCTCCTCCATTCATAACAAGTACGCTTCAACAGGCGGCTTCATCCAGGCTTTCCTATTCACCATCGAAAACAATGACAATTGCGCAGCAATTATATGAGGGAATCTCTCTTGGAGATAAGGAACGCAGTGGTCTGATCACATACATGAGAACGGATTCTGTCCGAATCAGTCCTGAGAGCATAAATGAATGCAGGGAGTATATTTCAGAGAAGTACGGCAGTAACATGGTGTCGGAATCACCCAACAGGTACCGAAGCTCGAAAGGATCACAGGACGCTCATGAAGCAATAAGACCCGCCAGTATTAAATTAGCTCCCGAAATACTTTCCAATGTTCTTACACCTCCTCAGCGTGCTCTTTACTCCCTTATATGGAACCGTTTCCTTGCCACACAGATGAAGAATGCCGAGATAGAGAAGACTGCATTCAGTGTTAACGGAGCCGGTCTGGAATTTATTTGTACTGGTGATCGACTTATGTCGAAGGGATTCTCCATAATCGATAGGGCATACATTCGAATTGAAAAGGAACTTCCTGATATGAAAAAGGGAAGTGTCATCTTCGAATCCGAAACCCGGGAACAGAAATTTACATCACCACCATCACGATTCTCTGAAGCAAGACTTGTAGCTGAGATGAAAAAAAAGGGAATTGGAAGACCATCAACCTACGTGAGCACCATAGGAACATTGAAAAACAGGAAATATGTAGAAAAGGACGGAGGAGTACTCAAACCTACCGAACTCGGAACAACCACAGAGAGACTGCTTGTCAAGATGTTTCCGCATATATTTGAAATCGGATTTACCGCATCCATGGAGGATCTTCTTGATTCGATCGCAAATGGTGATGAATCTTACGTTGATGTTCTTCAAAAACTGAATCTTCCTCTTGTGTCCTCTCTTGAGATAGCTATGGCAACAGTTTCCGATGTAAGAAGCGATCTGCAGGAAGCTACAGAGGAGATCTGTCCTGAGTGTGGTTCACCACTCGTTGTGCGTTGGGGCAAGTACGGCAAATTCAAAGCCTGTACTGCTTTCCCCAAATGCAAGTTCTCAAAGCCGGTAAATGAAATATCTGCCATCATATACAAGGATCGATCCTGCTCTGTCTGCGGCGGGAAACTTCTGTTGAATATCGGAAGGTATGGAAGATATCTGAGGTGTGAGAAATATCCGGATTGTGGTCATACTGAACCTGTACCACTCGGAGTGTCCTGTCCAATTACAAACTGCGGCGGGGAACTGGTGGAAAAAAGATCCAGGGCAGGGAGAATATTTTATTCGTGCAGCAGATATCCTGAATGTAAATATGCGATATGGAATAAACCTCTTGATCGAACCTGTCCAAGGTGTGGATTTCCAATACTGGAAGAGAGAAAGAAGGGCATCTGGTGTCCCAGCTGCAAGAAGAGTATATCGAATTGATAGAGCAGTTCTGTCAGGATCTTCTCCACGGAAGAAAGTTCTCTAAACATACGATAAGAGCGTATAGAGCGGATATATACCGATATCTGGAATGGTGCTCCTCAGACGACATTACTGAAAATTTCAATACATTGAATCTTCGGAGTTATCTTCGACATGAAGCTGGAAGGGATCTTGATTCAAAGAGCCTTGCGAGAGAGGTATCGTCTCTCCGGACATTTGGTGGATGGCTTCAGGAAACAGGTAGAATATCCGGTAATCCGGCTCGTTTGCTGATTATGCCAAAGGTATCAGGAAAACTTCCCGGATTTCTCAGCATTGCAGAAGTCACTCAAGTTATAAACAGCTACGATGACCGCACTGCTCTTGGAAAGCGGAACAGGGCAATAGTTGAACTGCTTTACGGCACCGGTATGCGGGCAGCAGAAACGGTTACATTGCGGCTGAATGATATGGATCTCAAACAGAAGCAGGTTAGAGTGATTGGAAAAGGAAATAGGGAAAGAATTATTCCTGTGCCCGGATTAACCTGCATTTCACTTGAGTCCTGGCTGTCATCAAGAAGTGAACTTATTCGTGATTATAATCCCGATCCGGGTACACTCTTTGTCAGTGTCCGAGGCAGAAAGCTTGACCCGAGAGATATCCGCCGTATTGTTGCAGTCGGAGTCGGAAGGGCTGCGAGGGCGGCTGGAGCAACGCCACATACTTTTCGCCACAGCTTTGCTACACACTTACTCGATAACGGGGCAGACCTGCGAGCTGTACAGGAAATGCTTGGCCATGCCAGTCTTTCAACTACGCAGGTTTATACTCATCTGACAAGGGAAAGACTGAAAGAAGCCTATAGAAAAGCACATCCCAGGGGGGAAGAGTGAGAATACAAACCGAGGATAGTAAAAGAATCATGACTGACCGGATTATTGCGATTCTTGTTGGAATCGCAGCCGGAGCTGTTTACCTGATTACACTTGCGCCAAGTGTCAGTTTCTGGGACAGTGGAGAATACCTGACCTGCTCCTGGACAGCTGGAGTACCTCATCCTCCCGGTGGTCCGTGATTCGTTCTTCTCGGGAGATTCAGCACAATTCTATTTTCTTTCATACCTGCAGTAGCTCCCAGAGTTAATCTTCTCTGCGCATTATCCAGTGCCTTTGCGATTGGAATACTCACGCGGTTGGTGCAGCGCTGGGGTCACAGGATGAATATCGACCAGATATGGTACAGACCAATGTCGGTAGTGTCCGGATTAATCGCGGCATTCAGCTATTCCATCTGGAGGAACAGTAATGCTACGGAAACATATGCCACAGCACTTCTTCTGACTTTCATCATCCTGCTGCTCTTTGATTGCTGGATTAGCAGGTACGCCGAGAGAAGCAGGAAAAAGACCAAATCGGACAGTGGTGGCTGGGGAGAAGCAAGGTATCTCCTTCTCATCTCGTATCTTCTTATTCTCGCGGTAGCGAATCATGGAAGCGTTCCCCTGATAACCGGTCCTCCAATTCTGATGATGTATCGTATTTACGCATTTCGGAAGCGAAGCATTATCTGGAAGAAATCCTGGTTTATTCTCACGATGCTGGGCCTTGTTGTCCTGGCTTTCAGCGTTCACCTCTATATGCCTCTCAGGGCTGTGCAGGATCCGGAAATCAATGAAACGGATGCATCTGACTGGACTGCCTTTGCGAAAGCTTTTAGTCGTGAGCAGTACGGAAGCACATCAATACTGGAAAGAAAAGGACCATTTCTCGATCAGATGAAACTCTACCTCAAGTACCTGTCCTGGCAGTCCGGACGTGTCGATGATGGATGGGATCGTCTTCTTGGTGAAAAGGGCGGTTTTGCTGTATCAATGCTGATGAAGATAATCCTGCTTTTCGGGGCTATATACGGAATATTCGTTATCGGAATGAAACGGCCGAAACTTCTTATGTACCTTGGATTCCTGTTCCTGATGTCTTCGGTTCTCTTCATCTTCTTCATATTGAATTTCAAAACCGGTACCGAGGGCACAACTCTTGGCGAAGTGCGTGAGCGAGATTACTTCTTCGGAGCTTCATTCGCGCTCTTTGCGATATTTTCCGGAATAGGACTTGTATCATTACTCAAAGATTTCCTCCCTGATAGATCAAGGCTGTCATGGCTTGTCCTGCTGATACCCCTCGCGTCACTGGGCGCGAATATGTACAGGTGCGACCGATCCGAATCTTCATTCGCGCGGGATTATGGTATAAATCTTCTTGAGAGTTGCCCTGAAAATGCTGTTCTGATTACAAATGGGGACAATGATACATTCCCCCTATGGTTCGCGCAGGGAGTTCTGGGTGTAAGACGTGATGTTATTGTAAGCAATTTGAGCCTGATGAATACGAACTGGTACGTTAATCAGCTAATAGATCGAGATTCTCTTCTTCTTGACTACAGAAATCTGGGACTTGTTGATTCTCTCAGACCGGTATTTATCTGGGGTCCTCACTATTTTCATGTGAATGCTGATCTTGAACCGGTATATTCTCCTCTTGATGGAGAGATTCTAAGAACATCA
>JAUWJE010000159.1 GCA_030607835.1 Candidatus Fermentibacterota bacterium
CTTCTACAGACTGCTCCTTCTATGGACAGATTCAGATAGAACTGTGGGTCTTGCTCTTCTGGTGTTCACACTCAACTTCATAGGTCTTGGGTATGCCACCAGCCTTAACAACCATACTCCCGCAGCGGTTAGTCTGTTCATCTCCTTCTACTTCGCTTTCCGCATCCGTAACAGCTGCAATGACAGGTCGATTCACTGGCTCCTTTCCGGATTCCTTGCCGGACTGGCGGCTACATTCGAACTCTGGGCTGGTTTCTTCTGCATCTCCTTTGCTGTATACCTGGCTATAAAGGATCTTCGCAGAACGCTGGTCTTCTTCCTTCCAGCATTATTTCTCCCTATCGCGGGACATTTCATACTCACTCTGATAGCCACAGGTTCACTTCTGCCGATCTACCTTCGCCCTGATCTATATCAGTTCGCAGGCGCATACTGGCAGAATCCTGTCGGTATCGATGCCCTTTACGAACCCAAGCACATCTATTTCTTTCACATCATACTGGGACATCATGGATTTCTATCAATGACACCTGTTTTCTTTCTTGCAGGCTGGAGTATATGGACTTCGATTTCGCGTAAAACCCGCAGATATGCTGAAGCTCTGACAATCGGGCTGCCGCTTACTGTTACAGTACTGTTCCTTGGAATACAAACAAGGAATTACGGAGGTGTCTGTGCTGGATTGAGATGGATGATTGTAGTCATGCCGTTACTATTCCTGTTCGTAGCGGAATGGATAGACAGGCACAGATCCAGAAGAGCAATGATTCTACTCGCTATTCTTACTCTCATTGGACTTGCGATAATGGTTGATATTCCCTGGGCTAATGCAGGACCGTGGCATCATTCAGCCTGGCATAAACTCATTTTTGGTCTTTACTGAAAAGTATCAGGAACTCCGCTCAAGAGTATCCCTGTAAACCTTCATGGTCTTTTGAGCCGTTTTCTCCCAGGAATAGTTTTTCACTCTCCGGAATCCTTCTTCCCGCAGCTCTTCTCTTCTCTTCGGAGATGTGATTATTTCTCTCATAGCGAATGAAATCTCCGCGATAGAGTATGGATCAACAAAAATCGCAGCATCTCCAGCAATTTCCGGGAGGCAGGACGTATTCGATGTAATCACAGGGCAGCCGCTCTGCATCGCCTCGATGACAGGAAGCCCGAACCCCTCATCGAGTGATGGGAAGACCAGGGCGTCAGCAGACGAGTAGAACTGAATTATACCTTCCTGAGATACATCTCTGAGTACATGAAGATATTCTCCTTCAATTAAATTGGCTTCGATGGAATTATGTCCGGATAGAACAAGTACCAGGTGTACCCTGCCATCGCGAGTGTCAACGTCGAGTCCGTCATAAGCTTCGACAATTCGCCGCAGATTCTTTCTGATGTCAGCCCTACCGACAAACAGGAGGAACCTGGTTCTATCAAGTCCATATTCGGACAGAATGGAATTATTACGGCTCAAAGGTCGAAACTCACTGTCAGCGGCTTCAGGAATAACATTAATCATTCGAACCTGATTCGGATATAGTTTCTGTATCTCATCAGCGATGTATAGAGATGGAGTTATAACTGCTTCGGCCCGACGCAGAATAAGAGGTGTTTTCCGTTTGTAGAACAGATTCAGATGTGAATTGCATAATTCATCTCTTGTAAGCGGGAACAGATCATGAATGGTCACAGCAAATCTGCTTGGATAACCGGCAGCAGAATAGGGATCAGTGATATGGACCAGATCCAGATTACGCTCCTGTTTCCTCCAGTACAGAGCTCCCAGAAGTCCTGACAACCACCTGAATCTGTCACCAAGCATTCTTGCATGTGGAAGGCCTGTGCATACTTCAATGTTTGTATTCTTTTCAAACAGTCTGAGGAGTTTCTCTTTTTTTGAGATACTGGATGTTGTGCAGATAATGAAATCATCTCCCGGATATTCAGAGGCAAGAGCTTTGATAAGCTCTCTTGCGTAGGTCTTGATTCCGCCGTGTCCCAGAATATTCGTGGCGTCAAATCCAACCCTCACTTCGTTCCTCTTCCGTTCTCCAGAATCTCCCGTACCAAGTTTATGACAGAATCGGAGCTGATGGTTTCAAGCGATCTGTTATCCTCAGCCATGAGTATTCTTCTGTTAACCCGCCAGGGGTACCATTTTGGAAGGGATAGATCGAAGGGCAGATACATTCCTACAACTGGAATTCCGCTTGAAGCAGCAATATGAATAACAGAAGTATCCGGACTGACAAGAAGTCGGACATTTCGAATCAATGCAGCAACATGAAGGATTGTAGGTGTCAGAGGTGAGAGAAGAGTTTCCGCTTCAGGCAAGGTGATGGATTCAGCCTTATCCCTGTATTCCGGAGCGTACAGAAGCAGCGGCTTCATTCCGAGAGATATGATCCCCCGGCATACTTCCATGTACCTGTCCATTCCCCACCAGCGATTTTCTCCGCCAGCGGAGATGTTGATAGCAACGCAGTCCTCCGGCGCGGCATTCACTCCGCTCCAGAAACGCCGCGCGAAGTCAGTTTCAATGCTGGACAGAGCAATTTCCCGCTCGAGTTCACCTGTTTCAACTTCTTTTCCAAGTCCTGAGAGCAAGCCCGAGAAAGCATCCATTATATGTCCATCCTGGACAGCCTTTACCCTGACGTTGAACGGCAGCCTGTTCTCCCGGTCGATGTGAAGTTTCCATCTCGCTCCGGAGAATACTGCATATATGAGCGAAGTGGTGGAATCGTGCATATGCATATCCACAACTGCGTCCGGCATGAATTCTCTGGCAGCATGCAGAGAGCTGATAAACTTCCCCGGGGATTTATCGTATATGATTACCCTGATATCCTTTTCGTATTTCAGGATAATACTGTTTGATTCAGAAGCCACAATTGCGATTGAAAGAAAGGGATGAATCTCCCTGAGTTTTCTCAGAAGAGGAAGGGTCATTATCATATCCCCTATCCTGTCCTGTCTCATAATAAGAACTCTATCCATGTTTGCTCCATCAGGCAGCGCTGTAAGGGTGTTTGCAGCTGAAACTCCAGGAGCAATGATTCGGAATATCAGCTCTCTGCCGAATATTTCAAGTTTCTTCAGAATTCCTGGCATAATCTGCCTTCAACTCCGACCTTCTCAAGTAACCTTTCGACTGCCTCCTGAACATCCCCTGCTTCTATTTCTGCAACACTGCGAGGTGCACTTATGATTTCATGTTGTACTTCCCAAGGGTACCAGAGAGGCAAATGGCTCTCATTAGGACAATACAGTCCGACGACCGGTACCCCTTGAGATGCCGCCACATGCACAATACCGGTATCAGGGGTGACTAATATTCTGAAACCCTTCAGCAGAGCTGCTACGTGGAGAATCGTCGGACAAACCGGAGCAACCAGTGTCCCCTGTGAGGATGAAGCGATCTGCAAAGCCTTCGAATGCTCATCCGGAGTTGAAATCAGAATAGGAACGTGACCGGAAGAGTTCAGTCGGGAACAGAGTTCCTTGATTGAAGACTCTCCCCACAGATGCCTTGGATCCCGTGTCGAGATGTTTATGCCAATGGATCTTCCTCGAAGTTTCAGACCCGCTTCCCTCCAGAACGCGTTTGCGAATCCTGTTTCTTCAGATGAAAGGCTGATTTCTCTGTCAAGTTCTGATGGTTCAATCCGCCTGCCGAGTCCCTCAAGCAGTATTCTCGTCAGATCGGCATAGTGATGTCTTCCAGGCGGCATTGGAACTCTCACAGAGAAGGGCAGTCTGTTGTCCCTGTTGGATGCTGAAAGTGTCCATTCCGCACCTGTAACAGCTCCATATATGAATGATGTAGTGGAATCGTAGTGCATTCTTGTATCAACAACAGCATCAGGTCTGAATCGAATGGCCTCGATAATGCTCTTGAGATAGACTGAAGGATTGCTGTCGTACAGTATGGTATGAAAACCATATTCGTATTTCAGAAGTGAATTATTACGTCTTGAAACTACAATACCTACTTCGGCTTCCGGAAAAAGATCACGAATTTTCCGGAATAATGGAAGGCAGACAACCATATCTCCGATAGCGTCCCAGCGCATTATCAGAATTCGCTTCAGATTTGCGCTCTCTGGAATCCGCTGATACACCCTGGAAGATCCAAAGTGCGACAACACCGCTCTGGAAAGCACTCTTCTCCCGGCGGTCTCCAATTCCTTCAGCATTCCATATGCCTTTCTGTGAGTATTGGCGAATAGACCATTCGAATTCTCAATCCGATTCAACTGTTGCAATTGCATTGATCAGTGTTCATTATAATACAAGCATCTGTGAGATATAACTACTGCGCCAGAATGTCTCTCAGAGTTCTGACGCACGAAATGCATGACTATATGTTAATCTTATCTAATTACTATATAAGCATGTATGATTTCCCAGTAATAATGGAAAGTAACATGCTTGTGAAAAAGGTAACAATCAAACTTTAAGGAGACCAACATGCCCGTAAAACGTATCAAAGGAAATGAAATAGAAGCAGCAGCCGCGGAGACGGATAAGATCTCTCTTGTCGATTTCAGCGCCTCCTGGTGCGGACCCTGTAAAATGCTTGAACCCGTACTGGAACAGGTATCCGATGAACTTGAGAATATCGTTGGATTCTATCATGTTGATGTGGACGAGAGTCCCGCTGAATCCTCTAAATTCGGTATAAGGGGAGTTCCGACAATGATAGTCTTCCACGATGGCCAGGAGATCGACAGAATGGTGGGTTTCCGCGACAGGAACGCCCTGCAGACGCATCTTGTCGATCTTTCGGACTCAAAACTGAACAAATAGATCATAGAATTATGAGCGATTTCAAGACCGGACTGGTGGGATCCAGCCCTACGCAGGATCGGGAACTGGATCTCGTCATTGCCGGCGGGGGTCCAGCGGCTTTAGCCGCTGCGCTTTACGCTGCAAGGTATGACATTGAGCATGTGGTTCTCGAGAGTTATCAGCCAGGCGGACAGGCTGCCCTGACTGCTCATATTGAGAACTATCCCGGTATCGAGAATATCACAGGTTCCGAACTCACCGCCGTGATGAAGCGCCACGCTGAAAGCTGGGGCGCAGTTTTTGAGATGACTTCTGTTCTGTCTGCTCTCCCACTGGATGACATAATTGAAGTAAAAGCCGATTCGTCAACGTACAGAACCAGAGCTCTGATCATCGCTACGGGCGCCGCCCCCTCCAAACTTGGTATTCCAGGTGAAGACAAGTTCTACGGAAGAGGAGTCAGTTACTGCGCAACATGCGACGCTCCGTTTTTCAGGGAGAAGCACGTACTTGTAGTCGGCGGTGGAGATAGCGCGGTCAAAGAAGCACTTCATC
>JAUWJE010000228.1 GCA_030607835.1 Candidatus Fermentibacterota bacterium
ACTGTACTTCCCGGATTCCAGGAATTTCATGAATACTCACTTCCTGAGTTGATAATTACACTGGGAATATATGTATTAAATTTCCGACCATGCGGCAGCAGCACGAAAGAGGTTATTATCGTATGATACAGATTCAAAGCATTGAAAAGGAGACGGATGCTGTTTAAAAAGCCCAGAATTGGTATTGCACTTGCAGGTGGTGGAGCAAAAGGACTTGCGCAGATAGGTTTTCTTGAAATTCTCGAGAAAAACGAAATTCCCATTGATATTATTTCAGGAACGAGTATTGGAGCGGTTATAGGAGCAGCTTATGCCCTTGAACCTGATATCGAGAAACTAAAAGCTACTCTGCGGATACTTTTAGAATCTGATGTATTCAGAGATCTTAAACTGGACAAATTCAAATCAGTTGAAGAAGATAGCTGGTTTGACAGGATCAGAAACAGGTTAAGAATAAGCCTCACATTTGCCGAGGCGGCGACCAGACCATCACTTGTTCCCGAAATACAGGTAATAAGACTTTTTGATGAATTGTTCGGTGAAAAGACATTTGAGGATACAGAACTTCCCTTTGCAGCAGTTGCTCTGGACCTTACATCGGGTAAAGATGTACTGTTCAGGGAAGGTTTGATCAAGGATGCTGTCAGAGCGAGTACTGCTATCCCTGGAATATTTCCGCCAGTGAAAATGGATGGGAAAATGCTTGTTGATGGCGGCGTAACGGCGAATGCCCCTGTAACAGCCGCAGAAGAACTTGGAGCAGATATAATAATTGGTGTTATTTTCGGGTACGAGCCACCCCCTCCGGGAAAACTTGAAAGTTCCATGAGTGTAATTCTGCGAGGTGATGAGCTTGCAAAATTGAAATTGTTCAGGATGCTCATTGAGAAAGCAGATTATGTCGTTGAAATTGATGCAGGAAATACTCACTGGACTGATTTCGGAATGTATGAGGAATGTGTTGAGAGGGGGAAAGAGGCTGCAATCAGGCATCTTGACAGATTGAAAAGGATTTCGAGTGGTGGTTTGTTCAGAAGATGGTTCAGCTTTAAAGATGGCTCATTGAAAGGATAGAGTTATTCTATGACAGACAGGTGGGGCAGGATACTCATTATTGACCTTTCATCAGGGGAGTGTCGGTTTGAAGAGCTTGATCCTGATACCTGTCGGTTCTGGATTGGTGGTAAGGGCCTTGCGGGGCATTATCTCTTTCCGGAGATAACCCGATCCTGGAATGATCCGGCGATGCCGCTTGTCTTTATGACCGGACCGCTGACCGGAACTCTGGCGCCTGCTTCAGGTCGAATCTGTGTTATGTCAAAATCCCCGCTTACCGGAACTGTTGGGGACTGCTCGGTCGGCGGAAGTTTTGGATGGCAGATGAGAAAAGCCGGGATAGACGGCATTGTCATCACAGGACGGAGTCAGATTCTTTGCGGTATCGAGATATATGACGGAAATGTTTCTATTGAAGATGCGGGTTGGCTTGCAGGTGCGGGTACAGATGAGCTTTATTCCAGGCTGAAGGAGAAAGGATCTGTCGCCTGCATCGGTCCGGCCGCTGAGCATGGAGTCCTTTTCTCATCAATCATGATTGATGGAACATTTGCAGCGGGTAGAGGAGGACTCGGGCTTGTCAGCGCCTCTAAGAACTTGAAGTACATCACAGTCCGTGGAACCGGCAGTGTTCCCGTTCATGATAAGGAGAAGCTCCGATCCGCGAGTGAGGATATCAGAAGACTCGTAGCCGCCACACCTGCTTTAACTGGAGAGCATGGATTGCAGAACTGCGGCACAGCAGCCTGCTACGATCTGATAAGCTGCAGGAGAATGATGCCAACGGCTAACTTCAGAAAGACCTTTTTCAGTCCGGCTTCATCCATGAACTCCCACGCATACTCCAATGCATACAAACCGAAGAGATACGGTTGCAAAGCGTGTCATATCCTGTGTAAAAGAGTTGGAGAGGATGGAACTCACCTTCCGGAGTTCGAGACCATGTCGCATTTCAGTGCATTGATCGAGAATGATGATCTACAGGCAGTTACAAAAGCGAACATGATATGCAACCAGACCGGGATGGATACTATTTCCGCAGGTTCGACTCTCGCATGCTTTTCCGAGATAAGTGGTGAGAAACTCACTGCCGACAGAATTACCGGATTATTACTTGACATCGCTTTCGGAAGAGGAGAGGGAAGCGAACTCGGACAGGGATCATTTCTGTTTGCCAAGTCGAAGGGCTGCCCGAACCTCTCGATGTCAGTGAAGGGGATGGATCTGCCTGGATATGATCCGAGAGGGGCTTACGGAATGGCACTTGGTTACGTCACTTCCACCAGGGGAGCATGCCACCTGCGTGCATATCCCATAAGCCACGAGATTCTGCGGAAGCCTGTTGCTACAGACAGGTTCTCTTTTGCGGGAAAAGCCAGGATAGTAAAGATAGCGGAAGATATGAACGCTGTTATTGATTCACTCACAGCATGCAAATTTTTCTTTTTCGGCTGTTCTCTGGAGGAGTACGCGTCAGCCTATACTGCCGTGACCGGTGCTGAAACCTCAGCCCAGGATCTTCTGGCGGCGGGGGAGAGGATTTATTTCAGAGATCGAATAATGAACTCGAAGTGCGGTTTCACTTCTGAGGATGACGATTTACCACCCAGATTCTTTTCTGAAGCAGGGAGTTCCGGTGAGGGTATCGAGATTCCTGCGCTCAACCACGACGAGTTCCTGGAGACAAGGTCAAAGTATTACAGGGTCCGGGGGCTGGACCAGAAAGGATGTCCGCTGCGGAGTAAAGCTTCGGAACTCGGACTGGAGGACCTGCTGTGAAAAGACTTCTTCAGAAGTACTCAGCAAAAATGGTTTCCGCGGGGCTTGCCGAAACCGGTCATCCTCTTCTGGGCGGTCTTGATGCTGAAATTGAATGGAACAGGGAAGACCCCGCAATTCCTGTTCTGGAAGACGTATTCAGTGGATTAAGTATAAATTCCCTGCTTTTTTCTCTTCCAGCGGAACCGTATCGCTCAATAATAGATTTTCTGGCATCGGGAGATGTAAGTTGTATTCGACCTGAAGATTCTGAAACCCGTACTTTCATGCATGACCTTCCTGTCATTCAAGATTTCAGATCAGATATGATCATTGAGAAACTCAGGAAGCGAAAGAGTGTAATCATCAAGGGAAAAGGAATAGTTACCTGGGGCACCGTGAGCCCCGAGCAGGCATTCATATTTTACAGTTCAGTCTGTTTCGCCTGCTTTGTGAAATTTTTCTCCGATTACCTTCGGGACAGCAGAACAGGTAAAGTCTCGCTCGAGCAGGAGCGGGTCTTCAGGAATGCACTTAACAGCCTTGATGAATACCCGGATACACCTCCCGTACTTATGTCCGGACCTTTCCAGAACAGTGAGGATGTTTACAGAGCAGTTGCGCAGGCCGGCAGGTTGACAGTGGAGCACAGTCTTGTTGATTCCTTCTTCGGTAATGTCTCTCTGAGGTGGGGTGATACTTTGTTCATCAGTCAGACAACCTCTTCTCTGGATGAGCTCGAAGGTTGTATTGATCCATGTCCTATGGATGGATCGGCTTGTACAAGTATCACGGCTTCCAGTGAGTTCTCAGCTCACAT
>JAUWJE010000173.1 GCA_030607835.1 Candidatus Fermentibacterota bacterium
GCGCGGGTGCCGCGCCTACCGCAGGTCTTCATTTCGACCGGGAACTATTGAGCCGCCTTGCGCAAAAAGGAATAGAGCACACCTATGTAACTCTTCATGTTGGACCGGGAACATTCGAACCTCTGCGCTCAAATATTCTTGAGGAGAATACTCTTGATCCGGAGGAGTATTATGTTTCAGCGGAAGCTCTTTCGGCCATCAGAAATGCCAAAATGGAAGGAAGAAGAGTTATCGCTGTAGGAACAACAACGACAAGAGTCCTGGAAACAATAGATGTTAATTCAGAGACGAGTTTATCAGGAGAGACTGAAATCTTTATATTTCCACCATACATGTTCCGGAATGTGGATGTCCTGATTACAAACTTTCACCTTCCTGAGAGCTCGTTGTTATGTCTTGTGGCAGCATTCATGGGTTATGAATTCATGATGGAAGTCTATAGATTCGCTGTTGAACATCAATTTAGATTCTACAGCTATGGCGATGTCATGTTAATAGAACAGGAGCCGGTACAGTGACACTAACCGCCAGGAAACATGCCTGGCTTTACAGGATCTCTCCAAAATTCAGACAACTGGCGGGATTGTATATTCTGGAGATATCAGTCATCCTTTCCTGGACTTTGCTTCTGGAAGCTCTTTTCTCTCTGCTTTCCGGCAACTGGTATCTGCTTCTTCCTGTGAGCTATCTCCTCTCTGTCACTATGCTTGCCTGGCTGGAAAAATCAAGAATCAGAGCCAAAGAACAATCTCCTTTTGAGGCTCTGGGTCTTGCTGAGATCAACATTCACGGACGTAATCCATCGGAATGGCAGACATTGCGAAGATTACTGTTCACACCACCACTGATACTTCTTGGTATTGGTTTTGTACCTGTTCCGCGGAAAAAGACGACCCTGCTGCAGTTGATATCCGGCACAAAAATAGTACCTTTGAATGTCGATATGGATCCCAGAACCAAAGAGGAAATACAGGATATCAGACATCGCTCATTGTTGAAGGTTATTGCATATACTGTTACATCTCTGATGGTCACTGCAATTATTGTTTTCGTGCCGCCTGAGAGTACGGTAACTCCTGAAGTTGATCGGCACCGTGCGATTTTAAGGCTGCCACAGGAGGAGGAAGAGCTCCTAGCCGCGTATCTGGAATTAAAAACTCTTTATCCGGACAGCATCGAATTCCATGTAAGACTGGCAAGCCTATATTATCGAAATAATATGGAGGCGGATCTTGCTCTGGAACTGGAAGAAGTCAGGAGACTTGATCCAAATCATTCCATACTGCTGCTTGGTGAGGATCTCTCAGTAAGCATGGAAGATCTGAAGGCGGATGGGGATTCCACTTCAGCGGACTCCTCAGGAACTTTTGTTTATCAAACTCCGATCACGCAGGAAATAGAACAGGATTCCCTGACAGATAATTCAGATAGCTTGGAACCCAAACCGGTACCAATAGAGCTGAATTTGATAGCATCAGATTCAATAAGGATTCCGGATGATACGGTATTAACGGATTCAACCACTCTCCAGGTGGACATTCTTCCTGACTCCCTGGTTATTCCCCAAATAGATGATTCTCTGTTACTCTCCCCTCTTCCGGATAGAGATAGTGATTCAGGAATTCAAGGCTCAGTATCACCGGTTACCGAAACTGATGAAATCCAGTTTGAATCTGCTCACGAGGATTCTTTTCCCGTAACACTTCCACCGGAGGATCTGCCTGAATCAATCCCAGGATCAGAAAGCAGCGAAACTGAAGATATACCCGTGGATGATGAAACAACTACCTCACCACCTGCTCCGGAAGGGACATAAATACTGAGAAATCCTCCATCATTCACGTTACTCGGCAAGTCAGGCAGAGCAAGAAGAGGTTTGCTGAATCTAGCCCACGGTCCGGTCGAGACTCCTGTATTCATGCCGGTTGGAACGCAGGGAAGTGTAAAAACCGTCAGGAATTCAGATCTGCTTGATGATGGCTGGCAGATAATTCTGGGGAACACATACCATCTTTACCTCAGACCCGGTTCCAGTGTAATAGAAGAAGCGGGTGGCCTGCATTCATTCATGTCATGGCAGGGAAATATTCTGACTGACAGCGGTGGATTTCAACTGTTCAGCCTGTCTAAACTTAGAAAGCGATCCAACGACGGTTATCAATTTCAATCACATATAGACGGATCCAGCCACATACTTACACCTGAGAAGGTTATCAATCTACAGAGGGTCTTTGGAAGTGATGTCATGATGATACTGGATGAGTGCCTGGAACAACCCAGTGATTACACTCGAACTGAGGAGTCCCTCAATCTGACTCTGAAATGGGCTGAGATAGCCAGAAATATCCATCCGGAAAAAGAGCAGGCAATGTTCTGCATCGTTCAGGGTGGTGCATTCCCGGATCTGCGGAGGAGGGCGGCTCAAGTACTCTCCAAAATGGAATTTGACGGTTACGCCATTGGTGGAGTATCTGTGGGTGAGCCAAGAAGCCTGATGATGAGAGCTGTGAAATCCTGCATTGAATTCCTTCCCGAAAATAGTCCTAGATATCTTATGGGTGTTGGAAAACCGGAAGACATTGTGGATTTTGTTTCAGTCGGTGTTGATATGTTTGACTGCGTAGTCCCAACTAGAAACGCGCGTGGAGGAAGCTTCTTTGTACCTGGCGGTCATATAAATATCAGAAACACACGATTCAGAAATGATTTTCGTCCGGTACAGCCTGGATGCAGGTGTTATGTATGCCGCACTTATACAAGATCCTATATCAGACATCTGTTCAACGCGAAGGAATGGCTGGCTCCCATTCTTGCCACTCTTCATAACCTTCATTACTTCTCTGTGCTGATGGAAAAAATACGTATTGCGATAGATGAGCGACATTTCGCAAGCTGGAGAAGAGACTGGTACAGTAGAAGAAAAAGTTTCAACCCTGGAACTTTCTGAAAAAGCAACCGGTTATTATTTCAGTGACAAGTATTGCCATGCGAGTTCATCAATGATAATATTCTAGTGTGGGTATGAGAATCTGCTCAGGAATTCCTGATTTAGAAGATAAGTAATAAGAGGTTTATATGACTGAAAAGCCAAAGAAAAAAGATCCGGAAATCCTGCTGAAGAAACTTCCTGAGACGGATGGACTGGGGCGAATCAGAGTTCTGGCAGATCTGACCATAGCCTTCAGAGAAATCAATCCGGAGAAAATAATTGAATTCGGGAAACAGGGACTGGAATTACTTCAGGTTACTGAAGACAAAAAACTGGAATCAGTAATACTGAATGAACTCTGCTGGGCATATCATTGCCTTGGGGAGTATCAGAATTCACTTGAATACGGTTTCAAATTACTTGAACTTACAGATGAAACTAATGATAACCGGATGAAACTTAGCGCAATAAACAGAATCGGTGTGACGTATGCAAGAATGAGCAAGTTCGAACAGGCTCTTGAGTATTTTATCAACGCCCTTAGGATTCATGAGAGCGCAGATGACAAAACAAATATAGCGGCAATGCTGACAAATATTGGTAACATCTGCAGTAAATTGGGTGATAATAAAAAGGCTCTGGATAATTACAACCGGTCTATCCGGATACTTGAGAAAACCGATAGGAGAGGCCTTTTAGCTACTGTATATAACAATGCAGGGGTTATTTATGAGGATCTTGAAGAATACGACAAGGCTCTTGAATATCATAAGAAATCACTTGAAATAAGGGAGGAACTTGGCGAGAAACTGAGAATTTCCCACTCTCTGACAAATATAGGGTCAGTATTTGGGGATCAAAAAGAATACGACAAGTCGCTTGAATATTTCTTCAAAGCACTTGAGATCGAGAAGGAAATCGGTGACAGGCTTGCGTATGCTTTAACACTCCGCAGTATTGGTATTACGTATGCTATGACTGATCGCTTCTCTGAAGCTCTCGAATATATGCAGCGAGGACTATCTATTGCAGAGGAACTTGATGTTCCTGATCAGATAATTGCCAGTTATGAATCTTTTTCGACTCTCTATGAAAGGCAGGATGATTTCAGGGAAGCACTGGAATACTACAAGAAATATAAAAAACTTTATGATGAAGTATTTACAGAGGAGAGCAGCAAGAAGTACAACGAACTGCAGATAAGCTACGAAACAGAGAAAAAGGAAAAGGAAAAAGAGATTTACAGATTAAGAAGTATTGAGCTTGTCAAGGCTAATGAAGAATTGACGAAAGCTCTTTCGGAAGTAACAACACTCAGCGGACTGCTTCCAATCTGTGCTTCCTGTAAAAAGATCCGGGATGACTCCGGCTACTGGAAACAGATAGAGGAGTATATATCCGAGCATTCAGACACTCAGTTCAGTCACGGACTCTGTCCTGAATGCATGAAAAAGCTGTATCCTGAGTACACAGATCACAACAAATGAGAGCTCTCTCCAAGATATCCTCACGGGCGGGTATACCGGTGAATTTTGCAGATTACAATAACAGCGCTTGGTAACAGCGTCGGCGGCATATCATCTGCAGAAGGCAGAAGGACCATTTTCGTGCGTGGAGCTCTTCCTGGTGAAACAGTCAGATGCAGAATAACCACACGGAGAAAGAACCTGGATGAGGCGGAACTGCTTGAAGTCATTGAGCCATCTCCTAACAGAGTTGCGCCCTTCTGTGAGTACTTCGGTGAATGTGGAGGATGTTCCCTCCAGCATCTTTCATATAGTCAACAACTTATCTGGAAAAGAGACTGGATTGAGAATGCATTCAGCAGAGCCGGAATAGACTGCTCACAGGCAGAATTCAGCAAGGTGCAGCCCTCTCCCGAGAAAACCGGATATCGGAA
>JAUWJE010000186.1 GCA_030607835.1 Candidatus Fermentibacterota bacterium
TTGATAACGGGCTTGCGGTAGTGGTCATGGAACCTCTTCGTGGTGGACTCCTCGCAAAGGAACCACCCTCATCCGTGAAGAGAATCTTCGATGAAGCCGTAGTTCAGAGGACACCTGCCGACTGGTCACTTCAGTGGCTGTGGGACAAAGGGGAAATTGCTTCAGTCATAAGCGGAATGAGTACAATGCAGCAGCTCCAGCAGAATATCACCAGCGCCTGTAATTCAGGGATCGGAAGCATGACAGAGTACGAAGAAGAGGTTCTTGTTAAAGTCCGCGAGAAATATCGAAGAAAGGCGTCAATTCCTTGCACGAGCTGCGGATATTGCATGCCCTGCCCTGAAGGTGTTGGCATCCCCTGGATCTTCGAGTATTACAACATGAGCGAAATGTACGAAGCTCCTGAAACCGCCAGGGCATACTACGCCTTCCTCGACGAAGAGAACAAAGCATCAGGATGTACCGAATGCGGCAAATGCATGGAGCAATGCCCTCAGCACATAGACATTATCGATATGCTGAAGAAGGCTCACAGACTGCTGGCGGCTTCTCAGTAGTACTTTGCTCCTGAAATAGGTTATTACGCTTTGGATGTACTTCCCTGCTATTTATAAAACGTTATTCGGTTAGTCGCTATCGGACAATTCGCCCGTTCTTAGGTTGACAAGATGTGACCGATTGTCGATCGTGATCACTCGCAACTGATCAGAACCGACAAACTCGTAGGGCTGTTGATCATGTGTTAGCCACAGGTGGTGAGACACAGTCTTTTCAAGTTGCCAGTGAGCAATCCCGAAAGCCTTTCCCTCAAGCGTGTGGCGCTCCTCTGCGCAGTAAATTGTAACAACGGACGAATCTGCGTAATACCAGAAGTTGACATAGACAAACGTCCTGCCGTCCTCGGACAGTATTCCATCCGCGTATCCGTCATGAAGATATGAGGATGACCAGAGCATCTCTCCCGAGTCTAGTTCAGATACACTGATGATCCATTCAACTGCCCACGGATCGTCCGATGTGATCACTGGCATGATCTCAGCACGGAAGCACTGATTCTCACTGCAAATGCTGAAAGGCTGCCAGGACGGTGGTTCGTCCGCGTGAGCAGTTGGTCCTGCAATGAAAACAACTAACAGAAAGATCTTCAAACATCTCATTGATCTCCAATCCTTATAAAGTCGCTTATGATGGCTGACGAAGCCGTGCTTCAGCGTGGATTCCTGTTAACAATGATTATGCAAATTCTGCATTTCCATGTAATCTGTTAATTGGATATAGGCTAATCATGCTGGTTATATCTTGTCAAGTTAATAAATGGGAGAGTCAGGACATAATCCTTGATCTCATCTCTCACGCGGCGATAGTGGATCAAGGCTTCTTCTTCGTTTGCGCTTCCCGCCGCCAGTCTCGGAGGGTCATCGAAACCCTGATGAAGCACCTTCGTTCCAGCCGGAAAGAATGGGCAATTCTCGCTCGCATGACCGCACAAGGTAACCACGTAATCGAATTCCCTGACACCGAGATCATCCACAGTCTTGCTGCGCTGACCTGAAATATGGATCCCGATTTCGTGCATTGCTTTTACTGCCAGTGGGTCGAGTACTTGTTTCTCGATTCCCGCCGAGTAAGGTTCAATTACATCGCCCAAGAAATGACGGCAGAAACCCTCCGCCATTTGACTCCTACAGGAATTCCCTGTGCAGAGAAAAAGTACTCGAACCTTTTCGCTCATGCTCGTTTCCTTACATAAGGGATAATTACGGTTTTCCTGCGAATTCTATCAGATTACCGTCTGGATCGACAATCTTGAATATCGCAAAAGTTGGTGCAAATTCCTGATATTCTTCAACAATCTTAACGCCTGAAGATTTCATGACTTCATAGGTCTGTTTGACGCTATCCGTATCGAAGCAAGGGCTGAACTCAGAAAACTCTCTTAATTCAGATTTCTGCTCCTTGCGTCCCTCCTCCATGTACAGGGTCACATCACCGGATCGAAGGAGAATACCTGGAGATATCTCTTCACACTCTTCAAATCCTAGCTGCTCTATATAAAAAGCCTTTGCTTTCTCCAGATCAGTAACATAGACGGCAAGCACATTCATGCTTTTTACTTTTACTTTTGCCATTCTCTCTCCTCTTTCTTTAATTTATTATAACACCACAATAACCATATTGAATAAAGAAACAATATAAAGACTTCCATATGAAACCATATTTTGTTTATATTTTCTGACATTGAAATAAAATCTGTGCTGAGATTAATGAAAGTAAGCGTGGCTGATGCAATAAATCCGAAAATAAGAATTGATTTTATCAAGGTCTTTGAGAGGGTAGTTGCTGCAGTGAAAAAGAACAGTGCACTTCCAAATGCAAACAGGGATATTATTCTATCTTGATATGCATACGATGGAACATTGAAATAAATAAATAATCCTGGTATTTTTATCCTGACAGCATGCGCTATTGCCATGAGAAGGAAGTAAATGCTTCCGCAGAATAAGGAGAATTTAAATAATTTCATTTAAGTTATTCTTTTCAATAACCAACTCATGTTCTGCCCTAGAATTTTCATTGTTCTGACACCTTCTTCATCATTATTAACATCACCAGGCTGTGATCCTATTCCCATATTCCAATAAACAGATCCGGGAACTATCATCTGATTGATGAAAAAGAATTTATTTATCGCATCAAAAACATTCACGCTTCCAGCCCGACGAACAGCCACAACCGCCGCTCCTGCTTTCCTGGCAAAAAGATAATCATTCGCGATTCCTACAAGTCCAGCGCGATCAATCAATGATTTTATTTCAGGACTAACATTAGCAAAATAGGTTGGAGAGCCAAGGATAATCGCATCGGCATTTACCATCTTTTCAATGATTTCATTCAATATATCGTTATCGATAATACATTTTCTATTTTTGTTTTCAAAGCATTTATAACATGCGAGACAATTCCTGAGATTCTTTCCGGAGAGCTCAACAAGCTCTGTTTCTATTCCTCCTTTGTTTAATTCTTCAAGAACCATCTTTATCAAATTACTTGTGTTTCCGTCTTTCCTTGCACTTCCATTAATAGCGATAACTTTCATTTTGCTCCTCCTGCCGTTTTGTCTAATAACTCAATTCGATTGCTAATCGGATTGCTGATTTCAATCCAGTTAATAATGCAAATGAAACTGATGCGTGAACAGGTACGCTGGCATTGAAGTAATGTAGAGGAATGTAAGCCTGAAACATTGCGTTCTATCCGTCTCAGAAGTAGATTCTTTATGTAAGTTGCTGTTTGTGTTCTACATTCAGAAATTCAATATTAAAGAATACATATGATATTCATGTGGAGGCTATTATGGTTGAAGTCAGACCCTTTCACGGGCTCCGTCCGACAAAAGAACTGGCTGAGAAGATCGCTTCTCCCCCTTACGATGTACTCGATTCCGAAGAAGCCCGCGAACTTGTGAAAGAAAATCCTCTCAGCTTCCTGAGAGTTGTAAAACCGGAAGTTGATCTTGAGCCCTCTATCGATCTTTACGACCGGGCTGTATACGAACAGGGAGCCAGAAATCTACGCAGACTAATGGAAAATGGAGCGATGATTCAGGAGGATATCCCGATATTCTATTTTTACCGCCAGATCATGGATGATCATTCGCAGGTGGGTCTTGTTGCCACCGTTTCCGCACAGGATTATCGGAATAACCTTATCAAGAAACATGAGTTTACGAGGCAGGTAAAAGAAGAAGACAGAATCCGGCATATAGAAACCCAGAACGCCCAGTGCGGCCCCGTTTTCCTTACCTATCCCGATGTTCCTGAACTTGATTCAATACAGGTTCGAATTTGTGATACAACTGATCCCGAATACGATTTCACCGCTCCGGACGGCATCAGACATACCCTCTGGCTTGTCAATGATGAGGAAGATACAAAAATGATAGAGAGTATCTTCTCCAGGGTACCCTCTCTTTATGTCGCGGATGGACATCACAGAAGCGCCGCGGGTACTATCATCGCGGAGAGAAGACAGAAGGATAACAGTATGCATACAGGCAGGGAGGAGTACAATTACTTCCTTGCCGTTATCTTCCCTAAGAGTCAGATGAAAATCCTGCCGTACAACAGGGTTGTCGCTGATCTGAATGGGTATACTGTGGATGAATTTGTTGACAGAGTAAAAGAGAAATTTGCCATATCAGTGGATTCGGATCCGTCACCGAGTAAGAAGCTTATGTACTCCATGTACCTGGACGGGAAATGGTACAGGCTTGAGCCAAGGGAGGGCAGCTTCTCTGCAAACGATCCTGTAAAGAGCCTTGACGCGAGCATTCTCCAGGAAAACCTTCTGAATCCTGTTCTGGGAATAGTGGATCCGCGCACCAGCGAAAGGATTAAA
>JAUWJE010000042.1 GCA_030607835.1 Candidatus Fermentibacterota bacterium
CCGTCCGTGGTGAATGCCGGCATGTTGCTGTAGCAGACGGTTGTTTCGCTCCAAGTTTCTGTAACGCGGTAATAGGCCATCTCACCCGAAGGCGACCCATAGAACTGGTTGCAGTAGATACGGAACTCAGCGTTATCGATCGTCGATCCTGCAGGTATGGAGCTTAGATCCCACATTATGAAGGTCCTATTGTAGCAGTCGGAATATCTCCCCTGAGCCAGGTACTGGTTGCCCAGCATGGGATTGGTTGCGCCGGGAACACAGTCGCATACAAACGCGTCCTGAATCGGTTCGAGAGAGACCTGATCGGCTGCAGCGGGGAGAACGAACATGCAGCACAGCAGTATCGATACAAAGAGTACTCTTTTCATTATTTTCTTCCCCCTTTCCTAAAAAACTCCTTCTCCGAATATTCACGAGTTTGGTCTTGTTCTGACTGAAACAACTACTCGGTATTCATGAAAAAGCAGTCATTAGATTTCCTTGCGCTCGGGAGCATAACCTGGCAGCAGTCTGTCGAATACATACTTCTCGAAAAGAAGAAGAGGTCTCTCGCTGTCTGAAACTTTGAGGTAGATGAGTGCCCCCTGCCAGCTGTTGATGATGAATTCCGCCAGTTCAGCTGTATTCGTTGATGTGCTAAGGTCACCTGACTCTACAGCCCGGTCAAGGCAGAGCGATACCGGTTTCATGATGTCCTGGAAGACTGCATACAGCTTTTCGCGGAACCTGGGATTCGTCGCAGCCATCTCCTGGGACATATTGCCTATGGGACATCCGCATTTCCGTTCTCTGGACATAAATTTATTTCTGAATTGCTCGAAGAATGATCTGAGGTTCTCCAGAGGAGGTGTGTCCGAATCCTCAGCAAGGTGTTTATAGAATGCACTGCTTATACCACTGTGCAGGTATTCTATCAGCTTCAGTCCGAAGTCCTCCTTGCTCTTGAAGTAGTAATAGAAAGAACCTTTTGGGATCTCGGCTGCCTGGAGTATTTCATTGAGGCCCGTATTGTTGAAGCCCTTCTCCCAAACCAGCCGTGAACCTTTCTCAAGAATTTTCAGCGCGACTTCCTGACTCATTGTTACTCCCTTCATGTAATACCATTAGACCGGTCGTGTAAGAATGTCAAGCTCTGCTTTTTGAAACGAAGAACATAGGCGTGTAGATCGGATATGGGCGCCATGATGTCCGGCCTGTCGAAGTATACTCAGCATCACATCCTGCACTATGTCCTCGCTGCTTCTGTGGGCAGAATCATCAACCATTGCAGCGCCTGTTGTTTCGAGGCTTCGGTAACGGTAGTGTGAACGGAAGTATTCTATCGTTTGATCAGTTTTATCATTGTTTAGCATATGCTGGAATTTTTATATGTTATATAAATCAATTGTACTTCGTACTCGGAATACTATTATCAGATTATTATGAAAGGTAGAAAATGTTTCCATTCTCAGGAATAGTCGGCCAGGAAGAAGCAAAGCTCGCGTTGGCCATAGCGGCGGTCGATCCCGGCATGGGAGGAGTTCTCCTGTCCGGCATGAAGGGTACTGGAAAGAGTACTATCGTCCGTTCTTTCGCGGATATTCTTCCTGACCGCAAAGTGGTTGAAAACTGCTCGTACGGCTGTGCGGGAGTGAACGACGGATTTCTGTGCGATGATTGCAGAAAATCCCTGGAAAACAGTAATCTTCCGGACACCATCAGCAAGAGACCCGAGCTGATAACGGTACCGCTGGGGGTTACCGAGGATCGTCTTCTTGGAACAATAGATGTGGAGCTTCTCCTGCGCGAGGGTGTGCAGAAATTCCAGCCGGGGCTCATGGCCAGAGCCAATAACCAGGTTCTATATGTTGATGAGGTGAACCTTCTGCCGGACAACATCACCGATGATGTTCTTGATGCCTGTGCAAGCGGTTTCAACACGGTTGAAAGGGAGGGTGTTTCAGTAACCCATCCGGCAAGATTCATTCTAATAGGCACCATGAACCCGGAGGAGGGTAATCTTCGCCCACAGATACTGGACAGGTTCGCGATGTCCGTTGACGTCAGAACCGAACGAGAGCCCAATCTCAGAATAGAAATTATTGAACGGACACTGGCCTACGAGAGTGATCGTAAACGCTTCAACCGGGCTCATGAGAAAGCCGTTCTGAGATTGAGGAAAACCATATCAGCAGCCCGTTCAAGACTGCATGAGGTGAAGCTGCCGTGTGCTGCGATAGAGACGGTTGCAGAAGCAATGTCCGAACTGAATGTCGATGGCCAGAGACCAGACCTCGTAATGATAAGGGCTGCAATTGCCTGGTCCGCCCTTGAGGGGAAGTCTGAAGTGAATTCTAAAGCCCTCCTCAAAGTAGCTCCGCTGTGTGTATGTCATCGAACAAGATCTGGAGGGATGAACCAGCCTCCCTCCAGGGATGAGCTGATCGAGCAGGTGAAAACCCAGGCATCCAGAGTCTGGAAATCGAAAAGCGGGGAATACTACGATCCTGAAACCATTATGACTGAAACGGACTGACGGTTTTGCTCGGAAAAGATATTCCCTTCTCAGCCATACAGGGCCTGGATAAAGCAAGACTTGCCCTTCAGATAGCAATGACTGATCCCGCGCTTGGAGGAGTACTGTTCCTGGGTACAAGGGGTTCGGGCAAGAGCGTTCTTATGAGATCTACCCGTTTCCTGCATCCGGAGCTGGATGCGGACCAGGCCATTGTCAGGGTTCCACTGGGTGTTACCGAGGAGAATCTGACCGGAAGCCTGGATCTTTCAACCATACTGAGTACAGGAAAAGCACGTCTGAATCCAGGCCTCATGGAAAGGGCTGACGGCAGGATACTTCTCATTGAGGATGTGAATCTGCTGAATGACAGGCTTGTGGACCTGATACTTGACTGTGCTGCCAGCGGAGTGCTGACCGTTGAGAGGGAAGGTATCTCAGTATCCACCACAAGTCGATTCAAGCTGCTTGCCACAATGGATCCTGATGAAGGCAGACTGCGTCCCCAGCTTCTAGACCGATTCGACCTTTCGGTGGAAGTCGGCAGCCTTGGAAGCGGTAAGGAGAGAGCAGATCTGATCAAACGGCTGCTTGCATTTGAATACATTGGAGAGAAGGCAGCAGCAGGATATCGCAGGAAGGATGCTGTTCTAAGAGAGGACATAATCAAGGCTCGAAGGAGACTTCCCAGAGTGGGAGTCAAGGTAAGATCTCTGGCTTCCATAGCTTTTGCAATGAGTTACCTGGAGATGGATGGCCACAGACCTGAGATGGTTATCACAAGAGCTGCTGGAGCCCTGGCTTCACTGCGGGGACGATCGAAGGTAATCTGGGACGATGTCCGTGATGTAGCTGTGCTGGTAACAGGGCATAGAACTCGGAAAGGCGGTCTTGAAGGACCTCCATCGGAGAAAGCTCTAATCAGCGCTCTACGGGCTGGCTGGGGAATCGGCTCCAGACAGGGAGCCTCAGATATACTCCTCCGGCTATGGGATTCTCAAAGCAGTGTTTTCACTTCAATATCTTCTGCGATGGATTTCCATGATGACAACGCTGGTAATGTCTGGAGTGACGAGATGAGACTGTTGAACGGACGCGATGGAATGTTTACCACCGAGTTCCCGGAATTCATGGAGAGCAGGGCTGTCAAGAAACTTGTAGATAAAATAGCAAAAACTGCGAAACCTGGATCACATGGAGCAAAGAATACCAGGATGCAGCCGTCTATTGAGCAGACGCGTGGAAAGCCTGTTCGCGTTATTCCAACCGGGGATGCCGGGAAAATGAATGTATACCAGTCGGTCTTAGCAGCTGTTACAGGAGGGGAGAAGCTTCCCCTGGTTCCGCTTGAAAAGCGCTGGTGGCGCGCCTGGGAGAGGAGTTCGAAGCCAAGGGCTGTTGTTATGATTGTTATTGACGCCAGTAAATCATCACGCGACTATCTTTTCGGTTTAAGCAAACTTCTAAGGACTCTGTTTGAAGATCACTTTGATCCCATGTCAAAAGTAGGGTTGGTCTCCATGCATAAAGGCATCCCTGTACTTCACTTCAAACCTACAAGAAACAGGCTCCGTGTTTACGGAAGGGTTGCGGAACTGATCTCATCCGGTTACACGCCGCTGGAAGAAGCGCTTTTAATTTCAAGAAGAACACTCAAAAAATGCAGCACTACATCCGGCAAAACGGGAAGTTTCATCCTTCTCGTGTCCGACTGCGCTCCGGAACCTCTGCCCCTGGGCTGTCAGGCCCCTTACGAGAGCGATCTTTACGGAGGGGTCAGAAAAGAGGCCAGGATGTGCAGCATTGCAGGTTTACCGATTCTAATTATTGATCCCATGAATTACACATCGATAAAGAGCCCGGAAATCCTTCCTGGAAGGCGCCTTGCCAGGTTCATAGAGAATGTTACAGGGGGGATGCTGATTCATATGCCCTCCAGTATTCTGGAGAAAGACAACCTGATAGTAAAGGTAATCACTTCCTTGACCGGTAATAATGAGTACAGAACAATCTCCAACACAATGGACCATGAAATCGGAAAGTATTCAAGTACAACTCCCTGGTTGAGCGGGTAGCCGCAGGTCTCTCCGGAACTGTACTATCTCATTTTCGCTGAATCATAAGGCAATTGTCAAATGTCGCTGCAATATGTATTCTTTAGTCTGAGTGGAGAGAAGATATGGATATTCAGCTATTCAGTCTTGAAGAGTATACTCCAGAAGGTTTCAAGCCATTTGATGCAAAAGAGGAAGTCCTTCCTTCTGCTACCATAGTACTCTACGCGGAAACAGTTGAAAAGGCTCTTGCATTTCTAGGTGCTCATCTGGACAAGCCACGGGGTGTTATTGTAACACCTGGTGAATCATTTCATTCATCACACCTATCTCCTCGTTTCTGGCATCTCGCAATCCCGAAAAATCATCTATCTGGAGTTAAGGATATTGTTGAATGCTTCCTGGATATTTTCTGTTGTGACTGTTTTCCGAAGTCTGAGAGTATCGAAAATCTCAATTCGCTGCTTCTCACCATCAGAAATGTCAATCAGCTGATAGTACAGGAAACCGAACTGGATAATCTTCTACAGAAAGCATGTGAAACTCTTATAGAAACGAGATCCTATCAGGACTGCACCTTAATGCTGCTGGATGATGAAAAGGCTATCGGTACAGTTATTCAGGCTGGACAGAAAAGCTATCTCAAAGATGAACTGGTTTCAACCCCTCTTCCCGCATGTGTCGTTAAAGCCATTGATACCGGGAATTATGTTGTTATGAGGGAGGCTGGCGAATGTGAAGGATGCAACTTCCTGGGAAGGCATGGAGATGAATTTTCTCCAACTTTCGTTGCTCCAATGAAATCTGAGGACGGGATTGTCGGTATTTTATTTGTTGCCCTTGCAAGTGAAGCAATTCTTAATTCAAATGAAGGAAGCCTTCTGCAGGAAGTAGCGAATGATCTTGCTCATGCCATGCGGAAACTGAACGCTGAAGCAAAGCTAATTAAGTCGGAAATGAGGTACAGGAAACTTTTTGACTCCTCCCATGATGCAATAATGACACTGGAGCCACCCTCATGGAAATTTACATCAGGCAATCCCTCTATACTGGGAATGTTCGGTGTATCATCCGAAGAGGAATTCACTTCCCTGGGTCCCTGGGACGTCTCTCCCGAATACCAGCCAGACGGGCAGCTGTCATCTGAAAAAGCAAAGGAGATGATAGGAATTGCCATGAGGGAGGGATCGAACTTCTTTGAATGGACCCACTGCAAAGTAACGGGAGAGAACTTCCCGGCGATGGTACTCCTGACACGGGTTACAATGCAGGACAGCACATTCCTCCAGGCAACCGTAAGAGACGTTACGAAGCAGAAAGAGATGGAGGAAGCTCTTCGGAAGAGCGAAGCCAGGATTAGAGGCATCGCAGACAGTGTTCCCGGTGTGTTATTCCAGTCCTATGTCAGACCAGATGGTGAAAACGGTTTTTACTATATAAGCGAGAGCGTAACGGAAATACTTGGGATGTCCTCTGAACTGGATGGTCTCTACAGAAGGTTTGTTGATCGGATACCTCTGGAAAACCGCAGAGCGTTCATGAGTTCAGTGGATAAGGACACCAGGAATGTGACCGAAAGTGAATACATAACCGCATTCATTAAACCCTCAGGAGATAAGATCTGGATAAAGGTCATGTCCATCCCGACGAAACTTGAGGAAGAGGTTGTTTTCAACGGAGTCATTCTTGATGTAACTGAACAGTGGGAAGCGGAGAAAGCTCTCAGGGCTGAACGCGATTATTCGTCCAGTATCATCAGTGGCACTCCTGCGATAATTGTCGGCATATCTCCTAAAGGAATAACAAAATACATAAATCCTGCAGGGGAGAAGGTGATAGGATACAGCAGCAGTGAAATCGTTGGACAGAACTGGTGGAAGGTTTTTTATCCGGGTGAGGAGTTCAAGCAGGTTGAAAAGCTCTTCACAGCATTCAGTGAGGAGGGTAATGTCAGAGACTACGAAATGACCCTTACTGCAAGAACTGGAGAAAAAAGAATAATATCCTGGAACTCCATTAATCGTCTCGATGAGAATAACAATATTATCGAAATAATTGGATTCGGTTTTGACGTAACAGATCGAAAAAAAACTGAATTCGAGCGTAATCAACTCAAAAACTACTTGACCAATATCATCGATTCAATGCCTAGTATTCTTATAGGAGTAAGTAATAACGGCAATATCACTCTCTGGAATTCAGGAGCCGAAAAAAGGACAGGTGTAAGTGCAGAGGAAGCATTCGGAAGGGGACTGAGTGAAGTATTTCCATTTCTGAGCAATTATTATCCTCTGATCTCAGAGAGCATTACTTCAAGGGAGGTTAAGTATAAAGCCAGGCAGAATACATCCACTGAAGAGGAAAACCGGTATGAGGATCTGACTGTCTATCCTCTGGTGGCGGACGACGTTAAGGGCGCTGTGATAAGACTTGATGATGTTACGGAACAGATTCGTCTTGAGGAGATGATGATACAATCGGAGAAAATGCTCTCCGTAGGTGGACTTGCCGCAGGTATGGCTCATGAAATAAACAATCCTCTTGCCGGAATGATGCAGAATGCAGAAGTCATTCTCAGAAGACTTACAAGAGATCTGCCGGATAATGACAGGATTGCAGGTGAAGAGGGAACAACAATGGAGGTAATCAGGGGTTTCCTTGAAAAAAGGGGCATTCTTCATCAGCTGAAGCTGATCCATGATTCCGGTACTAGAGCTGCCACAATAGTACAGAATATGCTGAGTTTTGCAAGGAAGAGCGAAGCAAAACCCTCTCTATACGATGTAGTGGAACTTCTGGATAAGACAGTGGAGCTTGCTCAGAATGATTATGATTTAAAAAAGAAGTACGATTTCAAGCATATTGAGATTAAAAGGGAATACGAGCCATCGCTGCCGAAGATTCTATGCGAAAGAAGCAAGATTCAACAGGTATTCCTCAACATCCTGCGTAACGGAACAGAAGCTATGTGGAAATCCAAATCCAGGACAGGCATACCGGAGAAGCCACATTTCATCCTTAGAATATTTGCTGAAGGCGACTCTATAGTCACTGAAATAGAAGACAATGGCCCCGGATTTCCAGAGAAAATCCGAAAACGAATCTTCGAACCCTTTTTCACAACAAAGGAGGTCGGGGTAGGAACAGGACTCGGGCTTTCTGTTTCATATTTTATTATTACAGAGGATCATGGTGGAGACCTGGAAGTGGAATCCATGCAAGGCAGGCAAACCAAATTCATAATCAGACTCCCTATAGGTATTTGGACTAAAGTGAATGAGCAGTAAAGGGAAAATACTGATAATAGACGATGAGGAAGCCGTTAGAGCCAGCTTTCAGATATACCTGGAAGACAGCGGTTATGAGGTTCTCCTGGCAGAAAACGGTCGTCGGGGAATGGAGCTGTTCGACAGCGAAGATCTACTTTGTGTTCTTGTTGATCTGAGAATGCCTGGAGTGGGAGGGCATGAAGTAATTGAACATATAAGTGCCTCCGACAGGAATATTCCAACTATAGTCGTATCCGGGACAGATGTGCTTGAGGATGCAATAAAAGCCCTCCGCATAGGCGCATGGGATTACCTGACCAAACCGGTTATGGACATGGCTGGGCTTCTTCACAGGGTGGAAGAAACCATTGAAAAATCTCGCCTGATCGAGCAGAACCTCATGTACCGCGAACATCTTGAAATCCTGGTGAAGGAGCGAACCGAGGAGCTTGAAAAAACCAACAGGGCTCTTGCCAAAGCTATCTTTAATACTGTAGTAATACTTACTCAGACCATCGAAGCAAAAGATCCGTATACCAAGGGGCATTCTCTAAGAGTAAGCGAATACAGCGTTGCTATCGGAGAGAAACTGGGGCTTGATAAGAAAATGCTGCAGGTGCTTCGACTTGGAAGTCTATTGCACGATATCGGTAAAATAGGTATTTCAAGTGTGGTTCTGAATAAACCGGGGAAACTCTCTATCGTAGAATATGACAGAATAAAGGAACACACTGAAATAGGTGAGCGAATCCTTCAGAATGTTGAGTATTTCAAGTCGATTCTTCCCCTTATCAGGAATCATCACAGATGGCATGACGGACACGGCTATCCTGAGAACAGAGAGAGCACAGATTTACGAATTGAATCGGAAATACTGTCTGTAGCCGATGTATACGATGCTCTGACCTCTAACAGACCTTACAGGGATGCCATGAGTACCGAAACAGCACTTTCGGAACTGAAAAATATTAGAGGGACTCAGCTTTCTCCGAAAATTGTAGATGTTTTCATTAAGGAAGAAATCTACAATATTGAACACGTGCAGGATATCAGGATCGATTTTTAACATGAACCAAGCGATATGTGATGATGGTAGATATGAAGAACAGAACGGACACTCATTCAGATAAACACCTGAGTGTATTGATAATTGATGATGATGAATCCGTCCGGTTAAGCCTGAAATTTCATTTTGATGATTTCGGGTTCAGAACCTATTCCGTTCAGACAGCGGAAGAAGCACTGGACCTGATGGAGATCAAACGAATGGATTCTGTAATAGTAGATCTCAGATTACCGGGAATGGATGGTGAGGAATTCATAAGACAGGCTTCAAAGAGATGGTCTGACGTCAAGTACATTATTTACACCGGTTCTCCGGCTTCGAGCATTCCTGATGAAATCATGTCGATTAGTACGGTTTCACCGAAGCTGTTTCACAAACCCATTTCCGATCTGTCAGAACTCACTGACGAGGTAATCAGAATAACCGATAGGTCCTGAAAATGGACCCTGATTCCCATCCGAAAAAACAGATAACAAGAAGAGAGTTCCTCAGGACAAGTGCTTCAATCGGTGGTCTTTTGCTCCTGAACTTGTACGGTTCGGGATTTGCATCATCTTTCTGTGACAGCCTTTCAGATCAAATCGGTTCCGGACAGCTCATTCGAAACGGTGGGCTGGTTTTTCTGCCAGGGCATGGAAAGCTGTTCGTGGCATCGGATTTCCATACAAGATATGCTGATTTCCAGAAGTGGCTTGAGCGTACCAGTATTGTCGACAGACTGAGGAATGGAGATGATGTCTACGGTCTTATTGTGGGTGATGCAGTGGATAAGAAACCGGGAGATTCTTATGCAGAGGATGACGGTGATACGAGAATCTTAGAACGAATAAGGGAAATCCAGGATAATCTGGATGAACAGGGGGAACGATTCCTGTTCATAATGGGCAACCATGAGCACCGATGTGTAAGTATTTACGAAAAACTGAAAACAGATTATGCGATGACATCTTCAAATCAGCAGCAGGTCGTGAAAGATCTGTTCAGCGGCGAACGTGGAACGTACTATCAGCAGTTTAATTTTCTAAGCAGAATGAATGATGACCAGTGCCGCTATCTGAAAGAATTACCCGTAGCTGTAATAACGGAAAACGGTATAGTCGGCGTTCATGCCGGTCCATCCAGATCGTTGACATGTCCGAAGGATATTATCCTGCAGAATGAGACAGTTGTTGAGGAGGTCCTGTGGAGCAGGCCTGTGGAAGTTAGAAAAAATGGATACGATAGCAGCGATCTTGCCACCTTTCTTCAGCGGATGAACAGTTCCAGTCTTCTTGTATCCGGTCATACACCCTTGAGCAGTCTGCCTGAAGAGCTCGTTCGAGATAATGTTGGAGAGTATGGAGGGCAGCAGATTATTCTGGCAACCAGCTACGGATCCGGGTCTTTTGAAAAATCATTCCTGGTTCTTGATATGAAAACACCTTATGAAAGCACATCCGAACTCAGAGCCGGGGAGGAAATCAGGCTTTTAATCCCTTCCATACTCGATTATCAGCATTCGTCGTGCGATGACTCCTTCAGGAGTACTGAGTCTGCAGAAATAGATGCCTGATGAAGTGATTTCAGCGTTCCAGATTTCTTCATGATATCCTGAAGGAAGCTGACTGTTTTCTACGACTGTATGTACCAGTTTTCCGCAAACATCGTACACTGTGAGGCTGACAAGAGTCGGTTCCGGCAGTGTGAATCCGATTGATGTTGAGGTTGAGAATGGATTGGGAACATTCTGGTGAAGAATGCTTCCCAGATGGCGTCATAGCTTATGTATGTGTGATTATCAATAATATTATGAAGGGCGGTCTGAAGTTCAGGCCCCGTAAGACCGGCGGCGGCGTCATAATATCC
>JAUWJE010000261.1 GCA_030607835.1 Candidatus Fermentibacterota bacterium
ACACCATCAGGTATGTGCATCGGTTTTCCTTTTCTTTCGGGAATGAAAAAAGAATGCTGTTCCTGCAAATCCCCATATTACGCAGACTACCATGAGAAGAATCTGACCAGTGGTATAGACACTCGCCCCCCCATGGCTGGTTTCATCACTGGAAAGATCTATATGGATCATTTCCCCATGCCCGGCCTTTCGAACCTGAACATCACAGACTCCACCATGTGAATCATCAAGCTTAAAAACAAAAACTCCTTCGTCGTCCGTTTTGCCGGTCAGGAAGGGTGAGGCTGGATTGAGAGGAGAAAAGACTGCCACCTGGGCTTCGACCATTGGTAAGCCATCATCCCAGGCAGCCTTAACTGAAATTTCCTCATCGCATGCTTCCCATGTCACACTGACACCGTGAGCCAGGGCAATGCCTGTCAAGATACAGATAATAGCAAGAAGACGGACGATCAGTGTCACAGAACCTCGCACCTGCAATGACCTTCTCCCACATGTCCGAGAGTGGTAAGAATATCGATCAGTTTCTTGTATTCATGATTGTCAAGAGTTTCCTGGAGTATGGATAGATCAACATCCACGGTACCCTCGGCCATGAGACCGGCAAACGGTTGGAAGCCAGGTGCCAGTTGGTTGAGACCGCTGTCCAATGCAAGCTCCCCGTCACCAAACAGATGATCGAAATGAAATGTCATCTCGAGATCAGTGATGCCTTCCTGAGCAAGGATCCCTTTTCTCTCATCACCGATGTATTCACCAGCCTGATAAAGGTATTCCTGTTCGATGCCGATGTACACGTTGTAAGACTGGTTACCCTTCTCGGCCTGAGCGTCGATGTAGATGCTGTATCCCTCCGAAGGTCCTTCTGAAGCCTTGATCATTCTCCATGAAAGAGCATTGTAGTGGCCGACTGGAGCACTGTCAATTCTACCCACAGACAGAGGATCGGCATTCTCGTCACCCTGAGCGAGATCGATTGTATAAACTCCATCCAGCGCAACAGAAACCTCACCGATGATTTCTTCATCCGAATGCGAATCGTATGGAGGATCTGACTGCCATGCTGTTATATCGGTCAGGGTTATGTACAGATGATTGAATGTAATATGCCAGCCGTCCTTCGATACGAAGCCGTTACGAACAAAATCTTCCCCATTCGCTCTGAATTCGAGCGTCCCCGTTTCCACTGCTTCAACCGATTGATCTGCGGAGATATCATCTATCTCTATTTCATCCGCACTGCCGCACCCGGCTATGAGAAGAAAAACCACTCCTGCTAATAACGTAAAAAGAGTCATTCCCGGCTTTTCACAATACCCGCCTATATGCATTGTTCCGCCTTCCCTTTTTTTATTTAATGTTAGAGAATTGTCGCCACAAACCCGATTGAGAAGCCGATCGAGACATCCCCGTCATCCTCCGGAATGTAGCAATCGAACTGCGTGATCAGCTCGATAGTGTCATCAAGCATGAAATTGGCCCCAAGTGATGCCGTATTGAATTCCACCTTGTCCCCGTTATCCTCCGCATCCGGATGATATGTGATTCCGACCGCTGCAAGAAGCTCAATCTCATCGGAGATATTCCGGTGAACAAGAGGTTCTATCGCAACTGTGTTTTCAATCTTGTTTTCTGAACCTCCCGAGTTCTCGCACGTGTTTTCCACATTCAGCTGAAAGCCAAATGCTCCTGTTAGAAGGTTGATCTCCGTTCCAATGGATATGCCTCCACCGGTACCGGTCGACCCGTATAGGTCAAGCATGAAGCCTTCCTTCTCAACTACTGTCCAGAAGAGACCAAGGGTCAGATAATCAGCTGAGTTGCCGAGACGTCCATCCGATTCAACCGAATACGCCATACTCGCCGAGAACACACGAGTGATACCAACACCAAGGAGACCCTCGAATTCTATTGCTGATTCGTCCTGATCAAGACCCAGACCGCTGGTTCCCAGATACATCTCGAAATCACTGCATCCTGGGTCGAATGCCTCGGTGGTATCCAGAGCCCCCACTACCGATGTAAGAAGCAGAAGCGCGGTAACTGTAACAAGAGCTGTTCCTTTCATGCTAACCTCCTTTGTTTCTAATTAATTGAATACTGCCGTATCAATGGAATCATACTATTGCAATATAATGCTATTGCAATTAGTCGCAATTATCAATTCAATATCTCTGAATGTCAATCACTCCATCCTCAAAAACTCAAAATGAATAGAACTACAGATCCTCTCTGCACTGCTCGCATATGCCGTTTATCGCGAAATGGCCTGGCCTGCAGTCGAAGTCGTGCTTTTCGGAAATCCGGGCCAGCAGTGAATCGATATCTGCATCGTTCACTTCAGTGACCGAACCGCAATGCCTGCAAACAAGATGAATGTGTGCGCCATGTTCACCTGTGGCATAGGCAATATTCCCCTCGCCAAGATCCGATCTGCTTGCGAGTCCATTCTCGACTAGCAGTTCAAGGGTTCTATATACAGTGGCTATGTTGATTGAGACGGTCTTCTCACTCAGTTGCTCGAAGATCTCTTCAGCTGTCATGTGCCTTCCGCTGTGTGCAATGATCTGAATGATCATCTCTCTCTGCGGTGTTATCCTGTATCCGCTTTCCCGAAGCTTTTTCAGATATGTATGGCAGTGTGGCATTGTTAACTCCCAATCAGAGTATTTCTATTTGCTTCTTGGAATATAGCGATGTTCTATTCTACCTGTCATTTTCCATCTTACCACGGTATAATCGGAGTGCTGATCTCTATGAAACAGCAAAAGACATCTGTATATCTGTCGTATACCGCAATTTATGGAATCAGTATATTAAATAGTCGAAACTATCTCATCAGGAGGAATATCATGTTAATACGGATATGTCGATCTTTCAGAGGTTCATCGATTCTGTGTGCACGCGCTACCGTGATCGCATTCACAGCCCTGCTCCTAAGCGGGTTGGGTTCTATCCCGATAATAAATACTGAGGCTGC
>JAUWJE010000245.1 GCA_030607835.1 Candidatus Fermentibacterota bacterium
ACGGAACATCCGGCTCTCTACATGGCTTCTGTCATGGCAGCAGGCGGCGGATTCTATCGTACCAGGGTTTATCTCGAAGAAGCCAGAAGGCTTGGAATCAGCTTTGAACCGCCAGGCGTAAATACGGGAAGATGGCTTTCCTTCGAGAAAGGTGGAAAAATAATCCCTGGATTCCATCACATAAAGGGAATGGGAAGCAGGGAATACGAGAAACTCAGAGATGGCAGACCGTACACTTACCCGTCAGATCTGCTGAAAGCAGGTTGCGGATTGGTGCTTTGCGGAGACATGGCGGCAGCGGGTTGTTTTCGCGAATTGGGGTTCTCAGGGTCATCCGCTATGATGCAGCTGGAAGTGGGAGATGGCGGATTCTTTCCCGGTATGCCGCTGGGCACTCCGGATCTTCCCGAATATTCTATCAGAACAAGAGTTTCTATTGAACTCGGTGTAATGGGGCTTCCCCTTGCTGCGTCACCACTGGGGCTGATTACCAGACCTGACGGAACCGTACCACTGGAAGATATGCTCTCATCAGGAATGACGAGAATATGGGGAAGATATGTTACGGGAAGGAGACTTGCCGCTGACGCTGGTTTCCTTATGCTTGAAGATAACACTGGAGTCGCTGATGTATTTCTGCCTTCTCCACTCTTTCGCCGAGCGGAGGACATCCTTGTCCGACCGGAAGCTACCCTTATAGTAAGGGGAAAAGTGGAACACGGAGGCAGAGTCAAAGCATTTACTGTGGATCCTGGACCGTTTTCAATCAAACCTCTGGAGCCTGAGCCTCCGGGGAAGTGAGATTCTAATAAATCAGGAAGGATATTGAGATGGCTGTCTACTCACTCAAACCTGAGGATCTGAAGTGGAAGTGTTCCACGAAGGCTCTTGGATTCAAGACCACAGATGATCTGAAACCCACAGGTGATATTGTGGGGCAGGACCGCGCTGTTAAAGCTATCAAGCTGGGTCTGGAGATATCCTCCATCGGTTACAACATGTTCGTAACAGGTGTGTCCGGTACCGGTCGAGAAACAACCATAAAAAGAATTCTGGATCGTATCGATAGAACTACAGATGATCTCCGTGACATTGTCTTCGTACGCAATATGGAGCAACCCAGAAATCCCATCGCTCTCACCTTCCCGGCAGGAGATGGTCTCCGGTTCACTGAAGCTCTTGAAGAGTGTGTTCAGCTTCTGAAGAGCAACATCCCCACTGTTCTCAATAGTGAAAAAGCCGATCTGGAAACCAGGACGATCAGGGAATCATATCAGGAGCGGAAACAGGAAGTAATGGACCTTGTAAAGAAGGAGGCCGAAGAGGCCGGATTCACCATAGTCAATGTGCCTGTAGCTCCGGGTGAATTCAGACCTGATGTGCTTCCAGTTATCGAAGAAGAAGCTGTAACTTTCGATACACTCGAAGAGATGAAGGAAGAAGGAAAGCTCTCGGCTGAGGATATCAAGAGATACAAGAAGCTGCATGGAGAGCTTTTCAAGAAACTCACAGCCGCTTTCAGACAGACGAGAGATATGGAGATCGAGATTCAGATGAGACTGGAAAAGATGTACCAGCGGCTTGTCAAACCGACGATTTCAGGAATTATCTCCAATCTGATTGAAATCGGTGATAACAAGGCGGACCGGTGGTGTGAATCTGTTGTAGATCTTATCCTGGAGAATCTGAATGATTTCGCGAATAGTACAGTCGAGAAGGATCCTTATGTACTCTTTACCCCCAATCTCATTCTTGACAATTCAGGGAAAACAAAACGTCCTGTGGTAATTGAACAGTTTCCGGATTCCAACAGTCTCTTCGGAAGCATTGACAGAATCATTGTTGAGGGAAAACCCTACAGCGATCACATGATGATCAGACCCGGAGCCATTCATAAGGCTGACGGGGGCTACCTGATAATGAATGCGCTTGATCTTGTCAGGCAGCCGGAACTGTGGCAGCAGCTGATTCAGACTCTCAGGAATGGCACCACTGTAATCCGAAATCAGGATCCGATCAGTCTATATCCTGTTAACCTTCATCCGGAACCCATAGAAACCAAGGTTAAAGTTATACTTATTGGTAGTTCGAAGCTGTACAGTCTTCTTGCATCGTTTGAACCTGAGTTCGGCCTTCTTTTCAGAGTAAGGGCAGCATTCGATTTTACCATGGAGATCACTAAAGAGAGTATCCATGATTTTGCGAATGTCATAGCGGAGGTAGTCCAGAGTGAGAAGCTGACACCTTTGGATGCAAGCGCGGTTGCGGCTGTCGCAGAAGAAAGTGTACGAATGGCGGGACGAAGTGACCGGATTTCAATCGAATTCAACAGGGTAACCGATTATCTCCGTCAAGCCTGCTACTTCGCGAAGCAGGAGGGCGCGGATATTGTGAACTCTGAGCATGTGAAGAAGACCATTCAAGAGAAGATCTACCGTCTCAATCTGGGTCAGACCTACGCGACCAGACGCATATTAGACAATACAATCATGATTGATACCGAAGGCAGGAAAGTCGGACAGGTGAATGGCCTTGCAATCTACCAGGGGGTCGACTACGCATTCGGACTCCCCGCCAGGATTACCACCAGGGTTTCAGCCGGAAGGAAGGGGCTCATTAACGTTGAGAGGGAGTCTGAACTTTCAGGCACCACTCATACAAAGGGAGTTCTGATAATATCCGGATTCATTCAGGGTAAATTCGCTCGAGAATATCCTCTTTCACTTTCCGCGAGCATCGTTTTCGAACAGAGCTACGGCGGAGTTGACGGGGATAGCGCTTCTTCCACTGAACTGTACGTTCTTCTGAGTGCTCTGTCAGATATTCCCATAAGACAGGATCTTGCGGTAACCGGTTCTGTTAACCAGTTCGGAGAGATTCAGGCGATAGGCGGGGTGAACGAGAAGATAGAGGGTTTCTTCCGCGTCTGCAGCAAAAAGGGACTTACCGGAACACAGGGAGTGATGATTCCAATCGCGAACATTGAGGATCTCCAGCTTCGAGATAACGTTATAGAAGCGGTCAGAGAAGGTAAATTCCATATTTATCCTATAGAGACCATAGAAGAGGGTATTGAACACCTGACCGGAATTGAAGCCGGGAAATTAATGCCCGACGGCATATATCCCGCAGACACTATTTACGGCAAGGTAGACCGAAGACTCAGGCAGATGGCCGAAACCCTCAGGATATTCGGC
>JAUWJE010000181.1 GCA_030607835.1 Candidatus Fermentibacterota bacterium
TGTTAAAATAGCATCCAGAAAAGCTTCCAGAGAAGCTGCAGAAGGACTGGTAATATCATACATACATCCTCCCGGCAAGCTGGGCGTACTGGTTGAGATTAACTGTGAACCTGATTTTGTTGCCAGAACCGATGATTTCCAGAAGTTCGCGAAAATGGTTGCGATGCACATAGCGGCATATCCACCCAGTGTTGTATCCCGCAATGATCTGCTTGAAGAAGATATTGAAGCTGAAAAGAAAGTTCTTCTTGCGCAACTGAAAGAATCGGGTAAGCCGGCTAATATCATTGAGAAGATCGTAGAGGGACGCCTGGAGAAATACTACTCAGAAGCTTGCCTTCTTGATCAGGAATGGGCAAATGATCCTGATGTCGGAACGGTTAAAGATGCACTTACCAATCTGATAGCAAAACTACGTGAAAATATTGTTATCAGCCGGTTCGCCAGATTCTCCATAGGAACCTGATGAAAGAGGAAGACCAGATTGTCAGGATTCTCCTCAAATTAAGTGGAGAGGTTCTGGCTGGTGAAGCTGGTCACGGTATAGATTCCCTTACGATAAAGAGACTGACAGAGTCCTTGATGGACCTTGTTTCAGATGGCATTCAGGTTGGAATTGTAGCCGGTGGGGGCAACTTTGTCCGTGGAAGAGATCTTCAGTCAATAGATCGAATCACCGGAGACCAGATGGGAATGATTGCTACTGTAATCAACAGTCTTGCGCTGAGAGACGCGATTGAGAAGCATGGTGGCAATGCTGTCGTGCTTTCTGCTATTCAGATGCCTGGTTTCGTGGAGCCCTTCTCATCCCGCCTTGCAAATGATTTCCTTGAATGTGGATATGTTGTCATTTATGCTGGCGGAACCGGCAATCCATGCCTTACAACAGATACTGCAGCAGCGCTCAGAGCAGTTCAGGCAGGATGTTCTCTTCTGCTGAAAGGTACAAAGGTTGATGGCATTTACGATAGTGATCCAGTCAATAATCCTGATGCGAAGCGGTTTGCAAAATTATCATTCGAGGAGGTTCTCAAACTCGACCTGAAGGTTATGGATGCTGCTGCGGTTGCCATCTGTCGCGATGCCGAACTTCCTATTAGTGTTTTTGATATTCGTGAACCGGCTAATATTGTCAGGATTCTATCAGAACCGTCTATCGGAAGTATTGTTGGGGGGGAATGATTCATGGTAACCGAGCTTCTTGAAGATCAGAAAAGCAAGATGAAGAAAACTGTAGAGAGTACTGCTCGTGAAATGGCTGTTATCAGAACAGGGAAAGCCAGTCCAGCTTTGCTCGACAACATCCGGGTGGAATGCTGGGGAGGACAGCATCCGATAAAACAGGTTGCTGGTCTTTCCGCTCCCGAACCAAGACTTATCGTTATTCAACCTTTTGATCCATCAACGTCTGATGACATTGTGAGAGCGATTCAGAAATCAGATCTTGGACTCAGAGCTACTGCGGATGGTCCTGTTATACGGATTCCTGTGCCCAAACTCTCCGATGAACGCAGAAAGGAACTGAGCCGTCATGTCAGGACACTTGCAGAGTCGGGAAGAACAGCGATCAGGAATGTCAGGAGAAGTGGTAACGAATTGCTGCGTAAAGCAAGCAAAGCAAGCGAGATTACAGAGGATGAAGAGCGCAAAGCACTGAATGACATACAGGAATCAGCAGATAATGCCATTTCCGAGATAGACAGACTCCTTGAGGCGAAAGAAGCTGACATTCTTGAGATCTGATAACTCCCTGCTCACTCATGTGGGTATCATTATGGACGGCAACGGTCGCTGGGCTAAGTCGCGTGGTCTGCCCAGAATTGACGGCCATAAAGCTGCTGAGGAATCCATTCACGAAGCAGTTGAATACTGTGGTGAGATTGGAATCAGATACCTTACCCTGTTCGCGTTCTCTACCGAGAACTGGAAACGCCCAAGAGCTGAAGTCAGTTTCATTATGTTCCTTCTCAGCAGATTCATAAAAAGAAACGTTGACAATCTTGACAGAAAAGATGTAAGAATTCGTGCTACAGGCAGACTGGATGACCTTCCGTCAAAACCCCGCGCTGATCTTGACGCAGCGATTTCCAGGACGGAATCGAATCAGGGTCTGAATCTGATTCTTGCATTGAGTTACGGTGGCAGAGCGGAAATTGTCGATGCCGTTAAAAGCTTGACGGAAGAAATTCAATCCGGCAGGAAATCCGTGATGGATATTTCAGAAGAAGCAATCAATTCGCACATGTACCTTCCTGACGTACCTGATCCTGATTTGATAATTCGCACAAGTGGTGAGATAAGACTATCCAACTTCCTTTTATGGGAGTCAGCGTATTCCGAATTGTATTTTACCGATGTTCTTTGGCCTGATTTCAGACGGAGACACATGCAGGAGGCTTTCGTGGACTACAAGTCCAGACGAAGACGTTTTGGCGATATTGACGGTAACTGATGAAGTCATTTCATTCACTTTTGAATAGAATTGCCATTGCCATTCCCGGTATCGGATTATTTGTTGCGGTAGCTCTACTTAATATACCGATTCTTACAGTAATATTCTTTTCATTTATAGCGGCATTGTGCGGATCAGAGGCGATTTCTCTTCTCGACTCCCGCGCAGGAATCTCAAAAAAATTGGCTGGAGCAGTGCTGGCTGGTTGTGCCACTGCATCAGTTTCTTTGCTTGATCCTGTTTTCGCTATGGTGATACTTCTGATTCCCGGGATAGTAATGTCACTCTGGTGGATCCTCGGTGATGGTGCAGTCGATGCTGGAAAAAGGATAACCGGAAGCACCGGAATTATGGCCGTAATAGCAATCGGATTTGGTCTTCTGGCAAGATTAAGGCTTGATTTTGAGTCACCCTGGATTTTTTTCATACCGCTTATTCTATGTTGGATTGCAGATTCGATGGCCTATTTTGTCGGAAGTGCTTTCGGGAAACACAAATTGGCACCCGCTATCAGTCCGGCAAAGTCCTGGGAGGGTTTCATTGCAGGTATTGCTGGAGCTGTTGCTGGAGCGGTGTTCGCAGGTACAATCGGAGCAGGATTACCAGTATTTCTGATGATCGCGACCGGAATAACAGGTGGTATTGCTGCTGTTACAGGGGATCTGTTTGAATCCGCTCTGAAAAGAGATGCCGGCATAAAGGACTCCGGTTCAATTCTTCCAGGGCACGGAGGTGTACTTGACCGTTTTGACAGCATTCTTGCTGTAGTTCCTGTGGTCTGGCTTATACTCATGTTCTATGGGTCTGCCGGAAGTTTCTCATGAGTATCAGAAGAGTTGCCGTTCTTGGCAGTACCGGCTCCATCGGTAAACAGGCACTGGAAATAATTGAAGCCAGACCGGATCTTGAACTTCATTCAATTCTCTGCTTGAGAAACATTGACCTTCTTCGACAGCAGAAGAAGAAATATCTCCCTTCCATAAGTGCAGTTGTATCACCTGAAGGAGATATCCCGCCTGATATTATCAAAGGCACGGGAGTTCTTGATCAGGCTGTTGAAGGCGCGGATATAGTTCTCAACGCAATAGTTGGAAGTGCCGGACTCAGAGCCAGCATTCTCTGTCAGGAACTGGATATACCGCTTGCGCTTGCGAACAAGGAGAGCCTGGTAATAGGTGGTAAACTGCTGAGAGATCATCTAAAGGCCGGGAAAGTGATACCGGTAGACAGTGAGCACAGTACAATCGAAAGATGCCTTCAATCAGAGAAAAGACCTGTCAGAGGAATTACATTAACTGCGAGTGGTGGTTCTGTACTTTTGATGTCTGTTGATGAAATAAGAACTGCGGGACCTGAGCGGATTCTCAAACATCCAACGTGGGATATGGGTGCGAGGATCACTGTAGATTCTGCAACTATGGTTAACAAAGCATACGAGGTTATCGAAGCTGGCTGGCTGTTCGAGAATATTCCTGTTGAGGTGGTAATTCATCCACAGAGTATTGTCCATTCATTCATTAGACTCGAGGATGGCTCATGGAAAGCGCTACTCGGTCAGCCTGACATGAAAATACCGTTGCAGTACGCGATGCAGTGGCCGGACAGGGAGCTTGATGTACTTGCCGACGACAAGCCTGTTAACTGGGGAGCACTGACATTCATGGGAATGAATGGGGAAAAGTATCCTGCATTCAGTATTGTTGTTCAGACCGGAATCGATGGAGAGACTTTCCCGGCAGTGGCAAACGCGGCAGATGAAGTTGCTGTTCAGGCGTTTCTCGAAGGTAGAATTCTCTTTGGTAATATTGCGGAAATCATTGATGAAGTACTGACCCTTCATCAATCCTATTCCGTTGGGAGTCTTGAGGATGTGCTCGAAGCTGACTTGAATGCAAGAGCCGTTGCGTCCGGAATTGTGAGTAAATTATGCTGAGTGCTGCCGCCATAATCTTCGGGCTGGGAGTGATTGTGTTTTTTCATGAGATGGGTCACTTTCTCATGGCGAAAGCAGTTGGTTTGGATGTTCCGAGATTCTCCATTGGATTTCCTCCCTTTATTCTCAAGAAGAAACTTGGAGAAACTGAATACTGCATAGGCGCGATACCGCTTGGAGGGTATGTAA
>JAUWJE010000310.1 GCA_030607835.1 Candidatus Fermentibacterota bacterium
TCTGACCGCTCGAGTACGCAAGCAGTTTTGCCGTGCATGTTCCCAGCTCTGAAAGATTATCAACCGGCATTCGAGCAATGGGAATCTCCGGCAGGCTGGAGTCTTCATGAGTCATAACGTATAGATCATCCATGCAGTTCGCTTGGGAAGTGCCAAGTACAATCCAGGGTGGAATCATCACAGGTTGAGTAGTTGTGAATCCCAGAAAATCATAGTGCCCGTCGCCCACGAGAATTACTCCTTCGAGCCCGGCAGACCAGCTGTCAATTCCCCATCGTACAGCTGACCTTATTGCGCCAGGATCGGCAACTCCCTGTCCGAATTCATCATAGATTTCGGAAGTTATAGCGACAACAGGACTGTTCCCATCCTCGTTACTCAGTGTAACCATTCCCCATACTCCATCGTAAAGTGATGGATGGACAACAAAAAGCCTGTCACCATCTGTGACCGTTCCGACAAGCCTTCCCGGATCTGCGGATCTTATGGAATCAGGTGAAAGCCAATTCCCGGAATCCATGAGAATGAAAACACTGGAAGTGTCGACATCAAAAGAAAATTCAAGTGTTCCAGCACTGTACTCGGTACCGTTCAGAAGCAGCGGAGCATCAAAACTCGAGATATCGAGAACACTGCAGCCTGAGGAAACATCAGTGACCCGGAAATTGAACCTGCCGATCTTCTTTCTTGAAGGGAATAACTGCATTCCGGACACATTTCCCGGACGTGCGGGATACTCAACATGCACTGAAACGAGCCCCATTTTGCCATCACCCGCATCTTCAATGAATCTTATTTCCAGAGAACATGATCCTGACAGAACCAGATCCTCAACAAAGAGCAGCCGTTCGCCTGAGCCGTACCATGAATCTGTATGTATTTCTGTTCCATTAAGATACAAAGCTACAGTATGTAACTGAGAACTGTCCATGCATAGAGCGACTTGCACACTGCCTCCGGAGCCATAACTCTCCACCTGGAATGGCACGGTAATGCTTCCGCCTTCATCCACGTCTTCCCATAACCAGCCGGTGTGTGTTTCCTGTTCTGGACTCCAAACGTGCTCCTCCCGCAGCCAGATATCCGAACGTATGCTCTCTCCCCATTCGGGTGATGTATCAGGATCTCCGGGAATATTGCCCGTTCGAATACCAACCTCTCCGCCCCATGTCAGCCAGTATACGTTGTGAGTTGCATATCTGTGCTGAAGTCTTGTGAGTTCTTCGTCTGCGAATTCCCATCGACTGAGCCCTCTTCCGATGAATTCTATTGTGTCCTCCGGATCAAATACTTCATCGCTGTTCTGATCAATAATCGTAAAAGCAACTTCTGAAAGATTGTGTTCCTCATCAGGTTCCAGGCTGAACATCCTTCCGGGACCGGTGAACAGTCTGAGTGAAGAAATGGGAGATCCGACAGCTTCACAACCTGCATTCTGCAGATCACTACCTGAAACGATATAACCACCGGTTTCCTCTATGGAGATTCTTGCCCACGGTCTGCTCCA
>JAUWJE010000206.1 GCA_030607835.1 Candidatus Fermentibacterota bacterium
AAACATGATTTTGAAACCATTGTATTCCGGGGGATTATGACTGCCTGTAATCATCACTGTAACATCCGGATTCAGAGTATAAGCAGCATAATAAGTCATTGGTGTTGTCTGTACTCCCAGATCAATAACATCTGATCCGGATTCAAGAATTCCATCTGTCAACCAGCTGGAGAGAATTGAGCCTGACGATCTGCAATCCCTTCCGATTGCCACAGTGTTTCCAGCAATACTTCCAAGAGCTATGCCGAGTTTTATCGTTAGATCCTCATCAAGATCCGTGGGAAAAACACCTCTTATGTCATATTTCCTGAAGACTCCGTTTTTCACTCTGTCTGACTCTCCATTTTCTGATTCAGGGATGGTAATTCCATCACGTACTGTCCGGTTTTCAAATCACCTGTTAGCCATCCTCCGTGTATGCTAATGATCTGACGTGCCAGCTCAACACCGAAAGCTGATTGCTTTACAGTTTTTGCAGGTTCACCCTTGTAAGCGATTTTCATTCTTACCGACTCTTCATCGTTGAAGAGCACAATGTGAACCAGAGAACCTGATACCATTATGCGTGATATCTCGGAAAGAATGTTTTCAAGCGCATGCTTGAGGTAATGTCTGCTTCCGGTAACCATAACATTCTCATCGATGGACATCGCAAGAGAAACGCCCTTGGATGAAAACTCATCATTCCACTCTTTCAGAGTGTCAAAAAGTAGATCATCCAGAGCCACGGAAGTAGATTCAGTTTCGTCGAGGAATTGTGAACTGTCTGATAGACCCATCTTTTCGAGAAAAGCGAGTTCCTTCATTACATCAAGGAAGTTTTCGATCTCAGTGATCTCATTTGTCAGTCTTGCGAGATGCTCTTTCACACCGTTTGATCTGTCAGGAGGTCGGGAAAGTTCAATAGCTGTTTCACGGACGGATTCAAGAGGTTTTCTCAAGGAGATTCCTATTCTGGAAAGCATATCGGATTTAAGCTTTCCCAGATCATTCAGTTCTTTTGTAAGTGTTTTGAGTTTATTCTCAAGGAGGCTGATTCTTTTCATTGATGCGACATTTTTCCTTCTGTTCATTTCCAGGATCAGAAACAGACAGAGACATACCATAAAAATTACAGATATTGGTATATTCATAATCTTAGATTAGATCCTCCACCCCCCATGCGATTTTAATTTTACGGCCAGTCAATTGTTCAATATCCCCTGGTGACAGATCATCAAGTGTTAACATATCATGATTAAACATTACACGAGGCAGAAAGACAGGATCGGTGCTGATATTTTCCTCCATGATTGATCTAATAATATCACTCCCTGCCAGCAATCCCGAAACTCCCACTTCAGGGCCGAAGAATGTGTTGTTTACAGGCAGAATCATATACTCTGATCCTGCGAGAACGCGTTTCATAAATGGTGCCGCAAGAGTTCCGGTGCATATCAGCCCTCTGCCGGAGAAATGTCTGCTTTCATACTCAAGAAGATTTGACAGAAGTCCTATTCCATTCTCCATCAGTGTACATTCTGTATAATATGCAGGGTCTGGAATGTTCTTCCCAGAGAGAGGATAAAACTCATCCGCAGGATATACCCAGGGCGTTCCTCTTGTTCTCAGGGCTTTCCTTCTCCATTTATCACATTTATGAATTATTTCAATAGCTTCTGACGCTGTTGGTCGTCTGATATTCTGAAGTCCGTCTCTGAATACTGTGATCCCAACAGGCACAACACCAACAGATATCACAGAGGGGATTTCGAGAAGATCCTCGAGGGTCCTTTCAAGAAACATTCCGTTATTCCACTCAGGCACAATGACAATCTGTGTTTCTACTGAAATACCGGCATTGGACAGAGTTTTCAGGAGAGGGATAATAGGTTCTTCCTTCCCGGTTCCAAGCAATCTACCTCTGAGCGCAGGATCAGACGCATGAACAGAGACATGGACCGGTGATAGATTCTTCTGAATTGCAACACGAACATCATTTCGATCAAGTGTGACGTAAGTTCCGTGAAGGAAGGAATATCGGATATCATCATCCTTAACGAGAAGTGAAGGTCTGATACCGGGTGGAAGTTGATCAATAAAACAGAAAATGCACTTTCGTCTGCAGGTCTTTGGAGACTGTCCTTCGAATTCAAATCCCCATTCCATTCCCGGAATTCTGCGAATGGTTATGTTCCTTGTCTGCATTCCCCGTTTGTATTCAATTTTGATCAATGTACCATTTGCCCTGTAGATGAAATCAACCCAGTCATCTAATGGTTCATCATTACATTTGATGAGAATGTCAGTCTTTTTTAAACCTGTTCTTGAAGCGGGAGAGCCAGGGTGAATAGAGCGAATTCTGAGCAAGAGTCAGTCCAATGTGTGCCGCATCTTGACCATATCTGGATCAAGTTTTGATGCAATCTTGAGCTCACGCTCTGCCTGAGAGTTTCGTCCTGTTGCCTCATAGACATCCGCAATAGCCAGATGAAAACCAACCGCTGCTTTCATATCTCCAGCGGATATAGTGAGTCCCTTTCTGAAATTGTCTTCTGCCTCATCATATCTCTCGAGTAGCAGACAGCATCTGCCAAGCATTTCTCTTGCTTTCATGCGGAAGTCAGGGCTGTTAAGAACCTGTTCAAACTCGACATGTGCTTCGCGATAAAGTCCCATTTCCATGTATGCTATTCCAAGATCGTAATGCGTGCAGTAATCATCCTTTGAAACAGCTGAGTCAATGCCATCCTGGAATTCCCGGATTATGCCTGCCAGCGCGGTAGCTGTGCTCCTGTCGAATCTGCGGTCTATGTCTGCCAGTATCATTGCTATATCAGCGTAGTCATCGCTGTCGGCAAGTCCCGGGCGAATCCCGTCCATCAGTGTTCTGGCCATTTCAAAACCAGAGTCGACAGCAACAGATTTTTCAAGAGCAGCAAGGGCTTCATGAGGGCTGTCGTTGAGAAGATAGGCTACTGCCAGTCTGTAGAATGATCTGGCCTGTCCTTCAACGTTCATCGATTTCCTGATTCTGACAATCTCTTTTGCCGCACTCAGAGATTCAGGACAGATATCAAGCACACCCTCAAGTAGCTCGAAGACCATATATTCACGGTCATTGGCGCGGTAGATCGTACAGGCTCTAAGGTATGCGTCAATCGATCCGTAGAAATCACCTACTTCGAGCAGGAGGTTCCCAAGTTCCACATATCCGAGTCCATCTCCACGGGATCGATCGAGATTATCCCTCATGTCCTCGACCTGGAGAGAGAGAGCTTCCTGAAGCTGTCTTTTCGAGACAAGGTTAAGACTTACGAGTATATCACCCAGTTTACGATCGTCCTCATTTTCACGCTGGATATCAAGCGCATTGAGAACATCATCTGCTTCCAGTAATCCTTCAGCTATGAAATACTCACCAATACGTTTTCTATTCGAGAGAATATCATCTTCTTCCTCCTCATCCACCTGGGTTTGTTCCAGCAAAGCAGGCTCTTCATCCTCCTGGATTCGTTCCTGTAAATCAGGTTCTTCGAGTTCGACCTCTTCAGATGAGGATGGTAAAGGAACTTCTTCAAGTTTGATCTCTTCGTACGGAAGGGGAGATTCAGTGATTCCCAGTTTATTTCTCAGTTTTTCCAGTTTGAGTTCGAGTTGTATGAGTTGCTTTATGTTTCTGTCACGTGCAAGATTAACTGAATATTCCAGGGTTTCGAGATCCTCAAGTGATACGGCAATTTTGACGGTTCGGATTAGCCACTTGTCGTCATCCGGCTGAAGCCTTGTCATGGCCATGCAGGATTTCAGGACTGCTGGATCTTTTATGGTGGGTTTTGATTTAAGATAAAGGATGAATTCTTTTTCAGCTTCATCATGCTTATCCTGTTTATCAAGATTGATGGCTTTAAGATAGTGAGCCTTTGCAAAGTTTTCATCGATTCGCAGGGCTTTTCTTGCTACTGACAAAGCAGCTGAATGAAGGCC
>JAUWJE010000041.1 GCA_030607835.1 Candidatus Fermentibacterota bacterium
CATTCAGGAGACGCGACTGTCGTTATTCATCCCCAGCGTCTGTATGTCGAGACAGTGCTCAGGGTCAGGCAGACAGCCAGGAAGATCACCCGAGCCCTGGCCATTACGGGTCCCTTCAACATCCAGTTCCTCGCGAAGGACAACCGGATAATGGTAATAGAGTGCAACCTGAGGGCTTCACGAACCTTCCCCTTTTCATCGAAGGTCCTGCGGAGGAATTTCATCGATCTTGCTACCAGGGCGATTCTCGGCGCTGATGCTGAGAGGATCGAGAGCTCCTCACTTGACCTGGATCATGTCGGAGTGAAGGCAGCACAGTTCTCCTTCCAGCGTCTTACAGGTGCCGATCCCGCGATGGGTGTTGCCATGGCATCGACAGGGGAAGTAGGCTGTATCGGTGAAGACATGGAGGAAGCGCTTCTCTCTGCCATGCGATCCGTAGGCTTCGTGATCCGTAAGAATTCTGCTCTGGTATCCACCGGTCCGCAGGAGCAGAAAGCCCTCTGGATGCCGATAATCGACAGGATGGATAAGATGGGTTTCACTATCTATGCCACCTCTGGAACAGCCAGATCACTAAGAGCCAGCGGAATAGCCGCCGAGACTCTCAGGTGGCCCCTCGAGGAGGGAATCCCAAACTGCCTCGAGTACATCAGCTCCGGCAAGATCGGCCTTGTCATCAACATTCCGAAGAACAATCAGTCCGAGGAACTCTCGAACGATTACCTCATCAGGAGAGCCGCGGTCGACTGCGGTGTTCCTCTGTTCACGAACCTCAACCTTGCAAGGCGTTACATGGAAGCCCTCGAAGTCTATGATCCCGACGACCTCCCCGTGCGGAGCTGGTGACCGCAATCACCAGATCGAGATCCATTCTTCCGAATCTATATACATGTTACCAGTCGTTGCCTCAGGGAAGACTTCGTAGAAAACCGGGCAAAGCGCGATCGGGCCATTCGTACGCAGCAACGGCAGGATATGTGCTGACGGAGCATTAGTTGAAAAATGCGAAAGCCTGAAATCTCAGGTTTAGCTAACCTTTTCCTGTAATCTGGGTTTTCAGGCCTTTCCAGAAAGGAGATATCACAGCTCCCAGGAAGAAGCCAACTGCGAGAAAAGTAATAATCCCGACTACATCTCTCGTTACAACAACACCGATCAAAGCACCGCCAATGCCGCCCCAGGCTCCCCATTTGAATGCTCTGACAATACACCCAGGTTCATTCTTTCTCTCTTCTTTCATATCTATGGTCGTTTTTATATCAGGCCTCTGCATTGCGATTGCCTGGGCTATTTCAATCCCTTTTCCGCTGTTGCCTTTAAACACAGGCATGAATTGGAACTGAACGTGAAAGACCTTCTCACCCGGTTTTTTGATCATTATTGAAGTTGTAATCTTGTGCATGATCGCCGAGTGAACATTGATCTTTGCCCAGCCCGGCATACTCGATTCTCCCTGCCGGCCTTCTATCGCCTCGAGGCTGTCATACATGATGGATTCAAGTTCTTTGGTCTTGAAAGTAATCGTCACCTTTTCGATAATGAGCCTCATGTCGGTAGCTGCTACGAGAACCGTTCGGGGGCCAATTGTTCCCATACCGAAGGCAAGAATAACCTCTCCCGGTTCCAGCAGTGATTCCATTCTGACTCTGAGTTCATCGTTGTTTCTAATCCCGCTACCCATAGCATTTCTCCAATCAGTCAGTTACAGAAATAACTGCAGCAAGTCAGTTCCACCAGTGGTGACATGTTTCGTTGCCACAGATTCAATACATTTGTATCATAACATAGATTGATGTTATACAGCTAGATAAGGAAGGAATGAAATACCTGTTGCTGAATCTCCGCAGTCTGAGCAACCTGAAATCATAATTATTGAGATAAACGGAAAGAGTGTTAAAGCGGTTCTCATCTCACAACCTCATTTCCAGAATCAGTCTGATTATATACAACTTATATCAGCAGCGTTGCTTTTTTGCGTTTGCTGAATTCGGCTTGTTAGCTGGTCTCATCTGTCCTTTGCATCGGTGAGTAATCCATCAAGCCGAGCAAAGAATTTATTTCGTACCGTTTCTATGTGTAACGCTTCCTTGTAATGAAGTATTACACTGTCTTTACGCTTAAACCTGTCTGGCTCCACCTGTAACGCATAAGTATTAATATGCCTTTTCCAGAACCACTCAGATGAACAGATCTGAATGTTTTCAGGATCGAGAGCTGTAATTCCTTTCAGCGCCTCTAACATTCCCTTCCCCGCAATACTGTTCTCAATGCAGAAGCATATATAAGCGAGTCTGTACTCCACTCTGGCTATTGTATCTGTAACTGGCAAGGGCTCAAGGTTATGAGAATCCATCTGACCGCTGCAGACAAAATGCACATAGCAGCTTTGCAGTGTGAAACAGTAAGGGAATTTATTAAAACAGTTGATCAGCTCGATAATAGGTGTATCTATCATGCTATCTGATAGGCTATCCAGAGTCCTATGCCTTTGAGCTTGATAAAGTGGATTTTCCGCAATTTCTTTAGGTTCTATGAAGGTTTTCAACTGTGCTATCCCTCTCCATACGATGGCTGATGCTGTCTCTCCGGTTAAATCTTCATTCAGCAGTGGCTGCTCCGCTGTTTTCCAGAAATCCAGTTTTACCAAGCACTCTGTACATAGCTTGAGTATCACCTTTTCCAGACCATTTCGCATAGAACCAGTCAAGGTAATGCTCAAATCCATGTCGCCAACCCTCAGTCAGCGTTAAATGTCTTGAAGGATCATCATATTCCTTTACAAGTTGATCCATTTCACCTGGAGTCAGACGACTGTATTTATCGAAGTGAATTACCCCGGTTGTAATCCTGCCTTTTTTATATTCCGGTTCCTCTCTCGTATACCCAAGCACAAGAGCGATCATTGGAAAGCAATTCTCACGGGGAATGTCAAGCAATTCATAAACACGTTCCGGATCTCCTCTGTGAATTCCATTCGAAAAAAGACTGTCGATGCCCAATGATTTGGCGGCAATGGCTGCTGTTTGCGCTGCAAGAACAGTGTCGGTACTGCCTGTAATAAAGCTTACTATGCCATTTGTTTCAAATTCGTGCCCCAGATGACGCGCCATGTCCATAATACGATTGTAGTCGACACAGAAGAGCAGCAATTTGCTCCCGGTATAGCCGCAGAGTTTCTTCATCATATCGCTGTCTTCAACCGCACCAATAGAGTAACTCTGGCGTGCAGAAGCGTTTGCTGCGCGAACAGCTGAATTCAGAATCGTCTGGAGATCCTCTGTGCCTATTTCTTTTTCAGAGAAATCACCATGTACACTTCTTAAATCAGCGATTGTTTTGAGCGTTTCATTCATCATTCTTCCTCCTGATAACAATGATTATTCAAATCTTATATCCATGGAGTCTGTTATTTGTTATTAAATTATTATGCTGGAATGTGTTTTGTCAAGCAAATAAGCAGATATGTGATAATAGACGTAGCCATGAATGACCAGGTCATCTAATCCTTGAAGTCATAGTTGCTGTCAAATAATGCGATTCCATCCTGATCTCTGATCAGTAGTAACTTGCCAATTACACTATTTGCACAACGCAAGATATGTAATACTGAATGAAAGAGTATATGCCAAATACTTTCTCATACAGGTACTATTGCTGGATTAAAACACATGCCATAATCAGGCGTGAATATCAACGCTGGTTTTCTCTAAACGGGTTGCAGTTCGCAACCATCAAGACGGTTTCGCTTCAGCGCTTGCCGCGGTTGTGCCTTCTGCTCTGAGAGTGGGCAGTGTTGGCTCGGGATCGTCTGCCGCCACTGGTGCGACCGAAATTCTTCGGAGCTGGTTGATTGGACAGATAGGCTTCATGGCAATGATAAGCATGCTCCATCTCGGCGGGTACCGGCTTACCCAACAGAAGTTCTATTGCCCTTAGATAGGCTCGATCCTCGGCGCAGCAGAACGAAATGGCATCACCGCTCGCTCCTGCTCGGGCTGTACGCCCGATGCGGTGCACGTATGTCTCTGACTCCATGGGAAGATCGTAGTTGATCACGTGTGTGATGTCATCCACATCCAATCCTCGCGCTGCCACATCAGTAGCTACCAGCACCTGGAAATGACCTTGCTTGAAGCCGTCCAGCGCCCTGGTGCGCCCTGCCTGGCTCTTGTTGCCGTGAATGGCAGTACCGTGAATGCCTGTTGCAGCCAACTTTTTCACCACCTTATTGGCAGTGTGCTTCATCTGTGTGAAAATGAGAGCTTTATTTATCTGGGGATCACGCAGCAGTGAGACCAGCAGAGCATCCTTGTTGTTTTTCCCCACGAAGAGCACTTTCTGGGTGATGCTCTCCACTACCGGTTTGTCCGGTGTGACGGTAACCCGCACTGGGTTACGAACCATTGTGTGGGCGAGATTCAGCATTTTCGGGGACATAGTGGCCGAGAAGAAAAGGGTCTGACGCTCAATCGGAATTCTGGACAATATTCTCTTGATGTCGGGAATGAAGCCCATGTCGAGCATCCTGTCCCCCTCGTCGAGAATGAAGACCTCCACCTCATTCAGATGGATGCCTCCTTGCTGCATCAGGTCAAGCAGCCGCCCGGGAGTGGCAACGAGAATATCAACCCCCTTGTTCAGGGCTTTGACCTGGTGGAACTGTTTGACCCCGCCGAAGATCACAGTATGTCTGATAATTAAAAAGCGTCCATAAGTCCGAATGCTCTCCCCTATCTGCGCCGCAAGTTCGCGGGTGGGGGCGAGAATGAGAGCCCGGGGAGTTCCTTTTCGGGGCCGGCGATAGTTGTCGGAAAGCCGCTGCAGGAGCGGAAGGGCAAATGCGGCGGTCTTGCCTGTTCCAGTCTGGGCAGTGCCCAGAAGGTCCCTTCCTTTCAGCAGGTGCGGAATGCACTGCTCCTGGATGAGTGTTGGGGTGACATACCCCTCCGCGTCCAAGGCCTGTTGAATCTTCGGAATCAGAGCACCAAAAGCGCCTTTTGGAAGCTGGGGCTTCGGTTGATGTGCGGAATGGTCTGTGCGCGTGTGTGACCCTTGTGTGTGTTCTTTCATGTTTTTCCTGGTCCGGGGTTGTACAAATCTCTACCAGCCGGACTAGTGGAAAAGAAAGGGCCGCAATTATCGCGACAATCGGCGTCCCTGTTTAAATGGTCGGGATACACGATATAAACTGATACGAAATCTCTTTGGGAGTGATATGGACATACGTCCAGCAAAACCATTGTGAGAATTATTCTTCGTAGCGCATAATATACTGGAACAAGGCTGGGAACGCAATCAGAAGGACATACAGCGCTTTACAGGATCCGTGGAAATCAAGTGCCTCGTATCCCACTCGAGAGGACTTTACTGCTGAATCAAACCGAACCTTCGAAACATTCATGGGTTAATGGTGTGTAATGCGGAGGAGAAATGATAGAGAAAAGATCGGACGAAGAACTGATAAGAGCGGCTCAGACCGGTGACATATCCGCTTTCAACGATCTGGTAATGCGCTGCCGGATGGGGATAATGTCGGAATTGACCGGATTACTGGGCAACATCCATGATGCAGAGGATGGCGTTCAGGAAGCCTTTCTAAGAGGTTTTCTGAAGTTATCAACCTTGAGGGCACCGTACAATTTCGGAGGCTGGGTACGACAGATCGCCAGGAATATGGCCCGTAACCGGCTCAGCAGAGATCCCAGATTTGTTGTGCTGGATGAGCAGCGTGTTATTGATGAGCACAGTGACACTGTGGATTTGAACAGCGATGATACCGATTCACAAGCGGAACTGGCTCTGCTGGCCCTGTCCAGACTGTCCTCGAAGCTGCGGGAAACCGCACGTCTGACTTACCTCTCCAGTTATTCTCAAAACCAGGTTGCCCGGCGACTTCGCATTCCCCTGGGCACAGTAAAACGTCGCCTTTGGGAGAGCCGAGCGAAAATGAAGAAAGAGGTATTGAATATGTCCAGAATAGGAAGATCTGCAGAGCCGGTCACAATTGTACCGGATATCAGGATAGAGGAACTCCAGGATGAGGAAATGGAAGTTATAACGAAAGGACCGGGGCTTTACTTCGGAACGGTTCTAAAGACAGGTCACATTGAAGTTTGCCGATTTTTCGACTATCCAGGTGGAATTCTGACACAAACCGTTCAAACCCAGGTTGTTCATAAGGTGAATCTCCTTGGGAGAGAGTGTTATGAAGTGCTTATTGAACATTCCGATTGCGAGCCTCCAATACCAAATATTCTTGATTACTTCAACATCACCGATAAGGGATTTGACTGGGTTATGAGGGTAACGGCAGATGAGACTTATCCCCAGACGAAATTCATGAATGAAGGGGAAGAGTTGTTCCCTTTATCCTATTCATGCGGGGAAAATCAGGATTACAACGCTCGTGTCGTAGATCTGACAATTGGGGATAAACGGTACGGACGTTCTCTGGCTGTATTCTGGGGGTGGCAGAATGGTACACCGGCTGAAAGTTTCTACAGTTCAGACGGCAGACAGGTTCTGCATCGCAGGTATGTTGGTCCAGAAGCTCCCGAATCACAGAATTATCAGTATGCAAACCTGATTGAAGAGGAGAGAAAATTCTTCAGAGGAAAAGAATACCGGCTCTGGTACGATACTGTTATTGTGGATTAATTACTTTACTCCACCACGATAGTTGAAGGAAGTGACTCCGTTTCTGGATAAATCCGAAATCGGAGTCACTTCCAACCGTTCTCGGGAGCGCATGATTCTGAGAAATGACGCCTTGATGATCCTGTACAAGAGAGGATACCAGCGTTCTTCGCATGGCTGAAACTTCTAGATTTGCCAATTCAAATATTATGCAACTGGAGCAGTATATGGTGTCTTTCTCCCTGATAAATCCTGGCACTAGCTTAAAACTATATACAATGTAATATTACGTAGTTAAATGTGATGCAGGGCTTTTCGGGAGGGGTTAAATTGAGAATTCAGATGATAGCACTGTCGGCCATGTTCATCTTTGTGTTTTTCCTGGTTCCGTTCCCTGAGTCAGATTCTGTGCAGAGGGCATTTCACGTGGGCTCTACGGATTTACCTATCGTTACAGTCCAGTCAGTTGCCGCTCTCGAACAAAGCACATCCTCTCTTGAACCTCAGAAGAATGCCGGGGTTGACGATGAACCTCTGATATCCACACTGATCTCAGATGCAGTGCCGGACCGCATGGGGGTGACCCCTGCAGGTAATCGCATCATCAGGGAGACAGGGTTTGAGGATAATCAGATGGGGAAACCCTCCGAGGATATACAGGAGACACAGATATCCCGATCCGATCAGTTCAGTTTAACACCTAAGAGCAGCTTCCATACAACCTCGATCCACAGTAACACAACTTCGACAAGATATGCTTTCGGTTACAACGGTCTTGTACAGAATCGACATCCTGTGATGCAAAGAAGCAACCTTAAACAGCCCCAGTTTAAAAAACATGTTCCATCCACTGCCCTGAATAACTGGAATCTTCCCAGAAACGGTCAGAATAACTCCCTGAGTGAACCACGGATCCCGCAACAGGTCGATAACGAAATCTTAAGGGGAACCGGTCAGAACTTCAGAAGGATTCATCAGCAAGCACCAGCGCCTTCTGTTCGTCCTGAACGGAGAGCAGCAGTTAGCCTGATAGTTAATCGATAAGCGATAGTATCCTGCTCAGCTCATAAGCCATACTGTCAGAAGAATTAACAAGACGACCATCGTATCGCACGATGGGTCGACCCTGAACAACCCCATCTCCGACCTGCTAATCGATTAGACCGCATCATCCTTCCGGCTACTTCCCCGAGCATCTAAAGGTGAGCTTGACATTACTAGACGACCGGTCTAATATAGACTCTTGAGAATTATTACAATTGAACCCTTTAGGAAAGGAGTGCGAATATGAAGAGAATCACCCTTCTGATCCTTTTCCTGGTTACCCTTCTGCCGATACTACAGGCCTCAGCGGAAGTGGTTGTACTGATGCCGTGTAAGGATGCCTTCGTCTGTGATTGCATACCCGGTGCAAATAATCCTGGTCTGGGCAATCAATACCTCGGTCAGGGTCGCATTGGTAACTGCTACCACCGCACCTTTATACAGTGGGATCTGAGTGATATCCCCGACGGAGCCACCATCGATAGCGCCGTGTACCGAATTTACTGCGGCCAGCTGAACGGCTCCCCCTCCGGTGAGATGGCCTACTACCGGGTTATTGAGGACTGGAGTGAAACCACGGTGAACTACGCCAATATGCCAGATCATACTGAAGATGGTGCGATTTTCACCACCGATTGGCCCAGCACAGGCACCTGGAAATCCGTTGATATCACAGACTCCGTTGTGGATTGGTTCGCAGGTGTATTGGACAACTACGGCCTCTACTGCCACAGTCGGAACTGCACCTCGACCAGTGATTGTATTTACTACTCCTCCAGAGGACCGTACACTTCGTACAGGCCCCGGTTGATAGTCACTTATACAGACCCGACTGCCCTGGACAATGTCACCTGGGGCGGTCTGAAAGCCCACTGAGAAAGGAAGGACAAGCAATCTATGTATAGAGCCATTACAACCAGCGCCCTGGTGGCGTTCATCCTCTTATCAGTGATCCTTCCGTCGGACGCCGGCGATCAACCGTCTGCCGAGGTGTGCCCGGAGGAGCCTGCAGGGGACAGCCTTGGAACTGTTCCTGACGAGTGCTCTTCTGAGTCCGACTCGACCGGATACATATGCGAATGCCTCATGCTGCTTCCCCCGCCGTGCCCGGAGGAGCTGAAAACGGGAGAAGAGGCTCCCGGAGGTGAAATCAAGTCTTGTCCTCTAATTCCTGAAGTCATCTGAGACTGTTGCCACTGTTTAGAAAACCCCGGGTAACTTCAACCGGGGTTTTCGATAGGTAGAACCTTATTCTGAGAAAGGATAAAAATGGGAACCGACCACAAGCATAGACTTTGTACCTTTGAGGAGGCCGAGAAGGCAATAAGAGACCACTCGGAATTCTATGTGAACGAGTGCTTCTGCAGGGGACCTGCAAAAGCCGGCAAGACTTCCTGGGATTATTGCGGTCATGATGTCAACAATTGCATGTCTTTTCGTGAGCCATCCGGTGAGGAAGCCGGCTACGAATACGTTAGGATTTCACAGCAGGAAGCTCTGGAAAAGTTCGAGACATGGAAACGCCAGGGTAACTTCTTCAGATTCATGGTAGATGATGACTGGCTCTGTTTCTGCTGCGGCTGCGGTTGTGCCTTCTTCAGAGATGAGAACGGTCAAAAGATCCAGGATACCTGCGAGAAGGCTTCTTTCATCGAGAAGACTGAACAATACTGGTGTACGCTGTGCGGTGAATGCGTTGATATCTGTTCTTACGACGCTCGCTCCATCAAAGATAAGGAAATGCTCGTCGACAGTGAGAACTGCTACGGCTGCTCTGTATGTGAGTACGTCTGTCCAACGAACGCAATCACTATGATACCTCGCTGAGAGCTCGTTAACTAATGATTCTGTAGCGATTTGTGCCGGTATTGGACAATTGTGACTTCTCTTAGTGTCCTGACAGCGACCAATTTCAGAGGTTCGCCAGGATGAACCAAGGGATCCTGCATATGGAATTTGAGTGTCTAGAACCTATGTATGGTGATACTGAAGAGGGAAGAGTTTTTACCCTTCCCATCCTCAGCGGTCTGACTAGAAGTCAGTCTTTATATCTGCCCAGGTGCTTGATTCAAGAGCTGTTCCTGTACCATACAGATCAAAGAACATATCGGTATCATACAACAACGAAGAATGCTCAGCAGTATCTATGTAAATACCGGAACCATCGTTGAACCAGCAGTTTGATCCGATGTAATTTACACTGACCATAACGAAGCAGTTGTCTTCCACATACGCCTGAACACACAACCAATAGGTTGGGCCGGCAGTAAGGCTTGGATATGAGCCTGCAACAAGGGTACTGGTGGTCTCGTAGCCATTATAGTCTATTCCGGAGCCCTCGCTGTGGTAGATGTCTCCAGTGTCAATGGATACGGCGGGAACGAGTGGTCCATCCCAGATTAAGGATGCGTTGTTGGGATTTACATCTCCAGCATCTTCAAGAATCATTAAGTTCATTTTAGTCGCTGGTTCCGTTTCGGGATCAGGATAGATCAACCATACGACGATTTCATCAAGCTCATAGTTCCCGGTGAGGATAAAATCATCACAGAGCCAGCGATCACCGGCAGCATAAACACTGATACCATGGAAAGCTTCTTCAACATCCCAGGTTTGAGAGTAGGCGATACCATCTATACTTTTAGGACCATTCCCGGCTGGGTTGCCTGGTCCAACAGACATCTCAACGGCAAAAGCAGTTACCGTTACAAGAGCAAGAATTATTAAAAGCTGCTTCATGCTTGCTGTCACCCTTTCATGGATTTACTCTTCCGAAAAGATCAACAATTTGAACTAACCGGATTGTTAGAGTTTCTGAATATATATCCTGTACCCGTTTACAGAAGTCCATTAATGTAATCAATTTGAAGGAATAAGGCAATTGTTTCAGTGATGAACTTTACGTCAGATCTTCCCCGGACAGAATCTTTGCTGTAGAACGCCTAGATCCACCCAACCTCGCTGAATTCCGGGAATCCGCCGTTAAGAATCCCGCCAGGTAGAAATATGTTATGCAGCTGACGTTTCTATCACTTACTGAACGTGGTAACTCTCCAGGCTTACGGTTATCTCCAGTAAGTCACCATCTGTCACGTGATCATACAC
>JAUWJE010000267.1 GCA_030607835.1 Candidatus Fermentibacterota bacterium
CGGCCAGAAGGATTCCCACCATGTACAGACTGAAGAGTACAGGACCTCCCTGTCTCGGGAAGAATGCCGCTACGAAAAGAGTGTAGACCGGTAATCTGGCTCCACAGGACATGAATGGATTCATCATGATCGCAAGAATTCTATCTCTGTTATTCTCGAGTGTACGTGTTGCCATTATCGCCGGAACGTTACACCCGAATCCCACAAGCATTGGAATGAATGCTTTCCCCGGAAGACCTATCATTCTGAGAAACCGATCCATTACGAATGCTGCTCGCGCCATGTAGCCTGAATCTTCCAGGAGAGAAAGGCAGAAGAAGATCAGAAAAATGGGGGGGATAAAGGTTGAGACTGTCTGAATACCGCCGCCTATGCCGTCTGACAGGAAAGTAACCAGGATTTCCGGCAGTCTTAATATCTCAAGGAGAACCCTGAATCCATCCACAAAAACAGTTCCTGTTAAACCGTCGAAGAAATCAATGAAGGGAGCCCCAACATGTATCGTAATGACAAAGATCATGTACATAACCCCAAGGAAGATAGGTATCCCTAGAATTCTATTCAGAATCACCGTGTCGATTCTGTCGGATACATTTCTTCGAACTTCACTGCTTCGATGCACTACATCCTTTGCAAGACCATGAATGAAACCGTATCGTCCATCCGCCATGATGATATCCATATCATCACCGACATGTTTTTCAACCTGTTCGATTTCGGATTTCAGAGATTCAGAAGGAACAGAATCACCGCATAATTCAATTGCGTACTCATCGTCTTCGAGTAATTTCAAAGCGAGCCATCTGGCATCGACCTCGTTGTGTTCAGCAATCTGTTTCACTCTGTTCTGAATGAGCTTTATCGCTTTTTCAAGTACTGAATCGTAAGCAACCTTCGTTTCCGGAATCGATCGATTCACACTTTCTTCGTTGATTACATCCTTCAGTCTATCAATTCCCTTGTTTCTGGAAGCGACGATAGGAACAACAGGGCAGTCAAGGTGCCTGGAGAGATGCTCAATCTCGATCTTGATCTTACGTTTTGCCGCAAGATCCGTCATATTGAGTGCCACAATCATGGGAACTTTCATCTCAAGCAGCTGTGTTGTAAGGAATAGATTACGCTCCAGATTCGTTGCGTCCAGAATATTCACTATTAGATCAGGGTGTTCAGTGAGAATGTACTTTCTCGCGATTGATTCATCTATAGAGAATGCTGTGAAGGAATAGATACCCGGCAGGTCGGTTACGTCGACCTCAACGTCATCATGCCTATAGCTGCCTTCAATTCGATCTACAGTTACGCCTGGCCAGTTGCCGACTCTCTGACGGGACCCGGTTAAAGCATTCAGAAGTGTTGTCTTACCTACATTCGGATTTCCGGCGATCGCGATTCTAATGTTTGTCATTATATCTCCGTGTATTCATTCTACAGTATCGATGATAAGAACGTCAGCCTCGCTTTTTCTCAGTGTGAGCTTATGACCATTCAGTTCGATTTCAACAGGATCCCCCATAGGTGCTTTCCTGAGAAGCCTGAGACGGCAGCCTCTCACGAGTCCCATTCTCAGCAATTTATGACGATATACTTTGCTGCCCTGTTCGTATCCTGTGATTATTGCTTCTGAACCGATTTCAAGATTACCGATCTTCATAAGACTTCCTTAAATGTTTAAAATGGAATATTTAGGCACATCTAAATCATGTATCAAAAAAACTATCATTCAATCCGCAGAAATATTTTGTGCGCCATTCCATGTCCTATCATCAATCGCGTGTCACCTGTTCTGATGAGAATCATGCCATTACTTCCGGATGACTGCAGTACTTCTAGTTCACTTCCAATATGCAAACCCATTCCGCTGAACCGCTCCCGGAATCCTCTGCCTCCCCTTACGGCAATTATCCTCGCTTTATGACCGGCATGGAGATCACTCAATTTAACAGAATGGCTATCCGCTCTACTTTTCTGACCGTGCATCTTTCTCCTGTCCCTCTTTGCAAACCTCGCATTGGTCATTTTCATCGGTTACTGCATTACGCCTGAATCCGAATCCTTCAACCCATCTTTTTCCACCATACTCACACTGTCTCTCGAAATCGAGATATTGAACGAATCTCTCAACAACCTCATCCGGTATGATATGTTCTATACTGCATGCACATTGGTTGGCTGTATCACTGTCTATCGCAAGTACTGTAGTGAAGAAGTCGCGGAATACCTCATGCTTCCATACTAGTTGTTTTGCGATTCTAGTGCCTTCTGGTGTTAATGTGATGATATCGTAGGGAGCATGATTAATAAGATCGTGATTTACCAGGATCTGAAGGGCATTTGTAACTGAGGAATTGGCTACATTGAGTTTCTTTGCTATATCGGTAGCTCTTGCCGCAGTCTTTACTTTAATCACATTATATATGGCCTCAAGGTAATCCTCAAGACTGGAACTGAGCTTCATGTGAATCCAAAGCCTTTCAAATTAGCTTAATATAATAACTTTAGACTAGACTAATTTACTGCATTGAAGGAAAATGTCAAGCTGTAGAAAGCATCAGGCTTCGTAGAGACCCCCGTCACGTGAGGGAGCAGAATCATCCATTGCAAATCCCGATTCCTCAAGATCACGTTCGATCTTTTCCGGATCTTCTCCGGCTTCCAATCGTGACAGTGCTTCGCTGACTTCGGAACCGAGATCTTCCCCCAGTTCATCAGCCATTCTTCGGATTGCTCTTGCCATTGCTTTTGGATCTTCCTCATCAAGTCCAGAAAGTGATGGATCATCCTCCAGACCATCGCTTTTTGAAGAATGACCGCTTCCAAAGGAGAAAGAGCTCATCACCCGCTCCATGTTTTTATTATCGCACTTCGGACATACAGGCAAGGTGTCTTTGGACGGATGCCTTACAAGGAAC
>JAUWJE010000061.1 GCA_030607835.1 Candidatus Fermentibacterota bacterium
CTATTGATTCAACCGGATCAACGTATGTTACCGCAGTCCTCGAGAAAACATCTATGAACAGTTCAATGGAGGAATTCGTTGAAACAGAGTCATATGCAATCGCGGAAGGAAGAACTGTCAATCCACCAGCAAGTAGAAGACCAGCAGCGAGCATTACAGTCACCCAGCCTGGTAGAAACTTTTTCATTTATCCTTCTCCTCCATCTTTATCAATCATTGTGAAATCAAACTGATCACTTTACTAAAAATAATCTCATCCTGCTGGACGGGACTCAACATCGCGTCCACTACAAAGAACCTGTCTTCCGATTCGGCCAGATCAAGATACATCCTCCTGACACGCCTGTGAAAATCGATATCCTCAAGTTCAATCCGATCGCGTATGCGACCTTGCCTCAAAAGCCTTCGGAAGCCTTCCTCAGGGTCAACATCAAGCAATATCGTCAAATCTGGGATAAGACCCCCGGTAGCGAGCAGGTTCGACTCCTTCACCGGTTCTGATGGAAGCCCTCTTCCCCCGATCTGGTAGGCGAATGTTGCGTCGGAGTACCGTTCACAAATAACAAGCTTCCCCGCTGCAAGCGCCGGTCTTACGACCAGTTCAACATTTGAGGCCCTTGAAGCCAGATACAGCATCAGTTCGGTTAAAGGCGGTACAGTAAGATCGGGATCAAGCAGTATTGATCGGATTTTCTCAGATGCATAAGGACCACCCGGTTCACGGGTATGAACAACTTCAATACCACTCTTCTTGAGTGAATCTATCAGGGTTAAACACCTTGATGATTTGCCGGCTCCCTCAACACCTTCAAAAGTGATGAAACAACCTGTTGAACCCTCGGAATCCCTATCCAAGATCTGTTCTATTTCTTGGACTTCTTCTCAGAAGTCGTCTTTTCCTGCTTCTTCTGTGCAAACTCGGCAATAAAGTCCTCGGTAATCCTTCTACACTTATCATCGTAGTACTGAATGGGAGGAGTTTTGAAGAAGTAGGATGACGGAGCCTCGACTGCTCCGGAAAGCCCATTGTCCAGAGCGAGTTTGGCGCATCTTACCGCATCTATGATAACGCCAGCCGAATTGGGGCTGTCAACAACCTCCAGTTTGGCTTCGATATTCAGTGAAACTTCACCGAAACTGGTACCTTCCATGCGGATATAGCACCACTTCCGGTCATCGAGCCACGGTATGTAATCGCTTGGACCGATATGAACGTTTCTTGGTTCGAGTCCGCCTGGAAGCTGTGAAGTTACCGCATTGGTCTTGGATATTTTTTTGCTTTCAAGTCTTTCGCGCTCAAGCATATTAAGGAAATCGGTATTCCCGCCGACATTCAGCTGGTATGTGCGGTCAAGCCTTACACCCCTGTCTTCGAAGAGACGTGTCATGACTCTGTGCAGGATTGTAGCCCCGACCTGACTCTTGATGTCATCACCGAAAACGGGAAGTCCCTTGTCACGAAATCTCTTCTGCCAGTATTCCTCACTTGCGATAAATACGGGAATGGCATTGATAAACGCGCAACCAGCCTCGAGAATCTGTTCTACGTACCATTTTGTAGCCTCTTCACTGCCTACCGGAAGATAGTTTACGACAACATCCGTTTTTGTCTCTTTGAGAATACCAACAATGTCAGATGTGGAACCGGGCGCTTTTTCAATAATTTCCTTCAGATACTTCCCAAGACCATCATGTGTCATTCCACGATGTACGGGAACACCCATTTCAGGAACATCGCAGAGTTTGACCGTACAGTTGGGATCAGCGAATATCGCTTCACTGAGATCCTTACCAACCTTGGTGATATTGATGTCAAACGCGGCAGAGAATTCAATATCATTAATATGATATCCACCGAGGTTGACATGCATAAGGCCAGGAACCTTTTCATGATCGAGGGTTTTTCTATAGAACTCCACACCCTGCACAAGACTGCTGGCGCAGTTTCCAACTCCAATTATCGCTACTCTTACTTTCTTGGACATTCATAACCTCCCTGAAGGGATTGAAAAATTGAAGAAGACTTTTCAGGATTATTCTTCATCAGTCGAAGCTTCCCTGCCGTCCCTGAATACTTTTACCATTCTCTGACCGGTTGTGAACCATGTTCCCGCAGCCAATATGGCCAATGCAATTACTATAGCCCTGGTGTCCCATAATCCCGAGATCACTAGTCCCATAATAATCAATATGAGTCTTTCTGTTCGTGTGACAAGTCCCACAGAGCATGAAAGATTCACTCCTTCAGCTCTGGCTCTGACATAACTGACCATGTACGAGCCGCCAAGCGCGGCAGGCACAAGGTAAACCAGCTCAGGATGAGCATTTCCCGCTTTTCCTGCAAGAATCGCCGCAAACAGAAATATCTCGCCTATGCGATCACAGCTGGAATCAAAAACTGCTCCAGCTTTACTTTCTATACCCTTCCTGCGCGCAAGTTCCCCATCCACAGCATCAAGAATGCTGCCGATAATGAGAACCACGACACCGGTAATATACTTTCCGTCCCAGACAAGCCACGAGGCAACGACTGTAAGAAGTAGTCCAAGTGCAGTAACAGCAAAAGGGCTTATCCCTGTTACAATCAGCAACCTGATAACGGGAATCAGAAGTTTTCTACCAGCGTTTCTAATACTTTCCAGGCTCAAATAACCTCCTGGGAATCGTTCTGCAAAAGCAATGTAAAATAGGAACTGGAGCGGGAATCGTCAATCAAAGTAATCTTCACCGAGTTCCTTCCCGCCAACAACTATTGTGATCTCTCCACGTACCTTTCTGTCTCCGAATCGCATGATAACATCGGAGATATTTCCTCGAATATACTCCTCGTGCACTTTTGTCATTTCCCTCGCGATGCAGACAGGACGATTACCAAAAATCCCGTGCATCTCTCCCAGGTACTTCTGAAGATGATGAGGACCTATGAAATATACAATCGATCCGATATAAGGTGACATCTCTTCAAGTCTTCTTTTTCTGGCGCCGATTTTTCTGGGAAGAAAACCCTCAAATGCGAATCTGTCCACCGGAAGACCGGATCCGACAAGCGCAGTAGTAACAGCGGTTGGACCTGGAATAACTTCAATCTGGAATCCTTCCCGCAGAGCAATTCTGACAGCTTTGAACGACGGATCTGAAATACCCGGCATACCCGCATCCGAGACGAGAGCGACCGTCAGTCCGTTCTCAAGGAATTCTTTTAGCTGGGGAAGCCTTCCCGCAACATTATGATCGTGGTAACTGTACAGTCTTTTCGTTTCAGTTACAAATTTTGCCGTCCTCCTGGTATCCTCTGCAAACACAACAGATGCGTTCTTTATTGTCTCCGTCGCTCTGGGTGACATATCCTCCAGATTGCCGATAGGAGTAGCAACCAGGACAAGTTTTCCAACCTTGTTTGAGATGCTTGGTATCACCGGTCGCTCTTATTCCGCCCACTGGTTCGATCAAGCAATCTCTGCTGAAGGCTCTGTATGCTGTTGGCAAGCTTTTCGGTCTCTTCCCCGTTCTTCTCAATAATCACGTTGAAAACATCACCCTCACGCGAATGCTCTGGAAGATACTTCGCAGGAAGCAGCCACATGTGCCCTTCTTTTGTAACAAGAACGGCAATCTCCTCTTCAATCCTGTCAAGCGATACAAGAAGCTCTCTGTTTTCTGACATGTTCCTCCAATCGAAGCAAATATACAACCAATCGATAATCACAGCGATAAAGCAATCGAGGGATGGTCTCAGGAAAGCAGATCTTTCACTTGAATGGCACTGCAACAGCAGAGTTGATACTGTAACACGTGACGAAGTCAGGGTAATGGCGGAAAGTGGATGTCACTACATCTCACTCGGTGAGGATTTCTCGGCCAGGTAAATTAGTCTTTCAACAACCTCCCGAATATCAGTATTGAAATCCCCGCTCCTGCGGAAAACCCTGTCAGAATACGAAGCGCATTAGTACTCTCATAAGCTGTTAGACTCTGAACAGCACCGTCTATGATCAGAGGAATGAGAAACAGCACACCTGTCCAGAATGGTATCCGAATGAATCCGGGATACATGAAAGAAATCCCGATCGCAAGGCCGAACCAGAAGGCGGTACACCTTGCGCAGAGTCCGTTCGTTCCCCATGGCATTTGTATGCATCTTTCAGGTAATCTGTGACAGGTAGCGGAAAGAAGCGGATCGAAGATATCTCCGGTTTTTCCCAGAACAGGGAAAGCGACTGACAGCAGAAATAATACAGTAGCGGGAACACCGAGTAGAAGAGCGAGAATTGTTCTACCTTTCATGGTTGTCCTGTACTAGGGGACACGCACCAGAGAATGCATGTCCCCAGGTGGTGTTTGAGCCTGCATGTCCCCGTGTTAAAATGTTAAGATGTAAGGCCCGGCCCCAAATGTTAAGGCTCCTCAATCCAGATAATTCTGGTCTGGTTGTCAGGAGTGATTTCACCCAGCAGAGATATGTATCCCATAACCGCGTCCATCAGAGTCACACCTGCGGACACTGATTCATGCTCCAGCATGATATCGTAACCGATATTACCAATGGCCAGGTAACCGGTGGTAACGAACCTGTAAATCTTCTCCGGATCAAACGGCTCGCCGTCTATCAGCATATCCTCAATCTTCTCTCCATCAGGCATCGCCTGATTTCTGTATGCTGTAAGACCACCGATTTCCATATCACGACGACGTCCCTGCATTCCCGTCTCGAGAATATCCTTGAGTTCCGCTCCGGTTATTTCAAAAACGAAGAGATCCTCCTCAAATGGTATCGACTGATATAAAACTCTGGGTGTGATCAGCCCTCTGGGTATTGCGGCTCTTACACCGCCTCGATTCATCAGAGCAACATCCGCGTCAGTACTCCAGAGCATTGCATCAGCTATGAGTCTGCCCAGTGGATGCTCAGCATTCCCCCTTGGTATCTGCTCGTTAGCCTCGCTGATAACTTCATCCATCCCGGCTTCAGCAATGACTCTGAAATCTTCAATCATCTCAGCCATTTCCTGATCAGGCCAGAATTCATCATGGAGAAGACTTATGTATTCCTCTCCCTCGGGAAGATCGTAGCCAATGAGTGTTCCTGATTCTGTATTAATAGCCAGTCTGATTCTTCCAATGCCTGTTCCGTTGGCGTAGCCCTGAACCACAATTGTGTGGTTTATCGGGCTAATCCAGGGTTCAGCAAAACCAATATGAGTATGTCCTGAGACGATAAGATCTATTCCTGAAACCAGACATGTAAATTCCACATGATTCATGCAGAAATCCTTGGTGTATTCCTCCCCGGCGCTCCATGCGTCGTACACCCTCTCCAGGTATTTGTCAGGATCACCAGGCTGGCCAAGGTGGGAAACGAGAATAATCAGATCAGCTCCCTGCTCCTCTACTTCCGAGATATACCTTTCGGTAGTCTCCACTTCATTAAGAAATATGTAATTCCCGAGAAGTTCGGGTGTAACCAGTCCGTACGTATCAGTTGTCGTAAGTCCGATGAAAGCTATCTTCACACCTTCGATTTCCAGAATTTCATATGGCAGGACAGGACAGGGTATCACTCCTGTTGTAGAATCCACAAAGTTGCTGCAGATCACAGGGAAATCGGCCTGTTCTGAAAGCACAATAGCGTTATCGGCTCCATCATCAAAATCGTGGTTTCCAAGGGTCATCATGTCGTACCCTACTGCATTCATCCATTCAATGATGAACTTCCCGCTTTCATAATTACCGGTGGGCGTTCCCTGGTAGATATCACCCGCGTCGATCAGAAGGCAGTACTCCCCGCTCTCCAGGCACTCCTCCCTGACTCCATCAACATAGGCGCTTATATATGCGCCCCCACCTATCATTGGAGGAAAATCAGGATTGAGAAACGTGGCTTCCCTTGGAACGATTCCTCCATGTATATCATTGGTATGCAATATATTGAGATATATTGTCTCGGCACTGACCGGAAGAATGATTGCCAGCAACAGAACAGGCAGCAGTCTATTCACAATCTACTCCCGCCTAGATATCAAACACACGGCTGATTGAATTCAGCTACAAGTGTATCATCCAGGAATTCACCTAAAGGACCACCCATTGCATGCCAGAATAGAATCTGAACAGCACTGTCATCATCATGTTCTTTATTACCACATGAAAGGAGAATCAGGAGAAGGATAAATGAAAGAGAAAGCTGTCTGATAAGATCAACCCCCCTGAAATATCGAATTGTAATTCAATGGGAGTATAATACCTGAAAGATTCTCCTACCAGACAGTATTTACTGCGAAAGAGCGTCAGTCTTCCAGGCAGCACTTCCCTGAAGCGCAACTGTCCGGTTTGCTGTCAGAGCCGCAGCGGCTGGATCTGGAATTAGCATAATCAGTGGCGTGAAATCCCGCCCCTTTGAAGATAATGCCTGATCCGGTTCCTATAAGTCGCTCTACTTCGCAGCCGCATTCAGGGCAGGTTCTGATTGAATCATCACTCATCTTATGGAACTTCTCAAATTTGTATCCACACTTCTTGCATTTGTATTCATATGTTGGCATTTTCTGAATCCTTCTCGGTTTTCTTCTCTAATTAGTTATCATGATAATCGCTTCAGCAGGGCATACTCCGGCACATGCACCGCATCCAGCACACCCCTTCTTAACAGAGGCTGCTTGATTCCTTCCAACTCTGATTCTTCCGTAATAACAGACGGATTCACATTCACCGCATCCCTGACACAGTTCCTGTTTTATTTCAGCCCTGCGCAAAGGATGAGGTTTCTTCCAGATTCCTTTTCCGGGATAACCGTCAGCCCTGTAACTCTTCAGGATGTCAAGAAAACCCATCTTATATTCCTTTAAGAACTTATACAGGCAAGAATCATTCCAAATAATATGCACATTTTATTACCTTATTGTCAACAACTTACAATCCCAGCTATCGCACTCCAACATGGATGGCGCCAATTTGACATAACAGATGAATCTGCAGCTATTCCTTTTTAGTCGGACTGCAATGAATTGTCAGTCAGTTTTACTCTCTTTATGGAACTAAGCCGGTATAAGAAAAGCGAGTAACTTGAGTAGTATGTGATATCATCTAGATCTGTATGGTTTGCCCTGATATTATCCAGGAACTCCGAGTACGCTTTGTTGAATTCTTTAAGGGTATATCTGTCCAATGTTGAGTAGTACTTGTTCTCGGTTTGCTCACAGATCCATGCAAGTGTAGTTTTCCGCTCAAATGTGAAATCCTGAACATGAATAAGCTGAAAACTCTGGTTATAACTGTCGAAGTTGGTCATGAATTCCCGCGTTTTCACCTGACTGTAATCAAGATAACCGGGAAACCAACGTCCCCAGATATGTTTTGATTCCTGATCCAGAACCCTGCAGTAGATGGCAAAATAACCGTCGGCAATTAGTATCCTCCCAACCTCATCTAAAGTCCCGAGTATTGGCAGGTAATGAATCGAATTGAATGCTGTCACCAGGGATATGCTTTGCGCTGGCAGACCGGTGTTGTCTGCGGATGCAATGACCCAATTTATGGAGGGCATTAATCCTTCCATCTTCTTCTCAGCTGTTTCCAGCATATTGGGATTTATGTCAATACCATACGCTTCCTTAACCAAGACAGCAGATGATTGACAGGCTTTTATCAACGAGATGAGATAACGTCCCGATCCAGAACCGAGGTCACAGATGCTCTGCTCGGTTCCACGAACAGTTTCAGTGAGAAAATCTATTGGTTCTTTATCAATCGTGCGGTAATAATCATATTTTTTCGCGATACGATCAAAGTGTTTTCGAGCAGCCCATCGCTTTTTCATATATTCCTTTATACAATGTACTCTACTATGTGAACCTATTTTACGCAAACAGGTTAGCAGCAGGTGTAAGTGCATATTTTCCCGTTGGTACTCATTGAGGTTTCCTGTTAATCTGCATATTTCATCAGCATGCAGTATTCTATTAGACTGGTCAGTTATTATACTTATTTAGTATGTTTGTCTTGAAAGGAGAATAAATGAAAATCATACTACTTTTTCTATTGGTCTTTGCAGCGGTATCCTACTCCGCTGAACGGGTTGTACTCTTCGAGTACTTCACCCAGATTGGTTGAGCCTCATGTGCCAGCAGCTGGTCAGCTGTTAAGAATGATCTCAACCCCTTCATAGCCTCGGGAGATGTCACTCCCCTTTATCTGTTCTACAACGGTCCTGCAGCAAATTCCTTCAACTCCGGAAGATTCAGTCTATATGGAGTAGGTGGCACACCCACCGTGAAGATAGACGGTTTATCTTCAAGCTCCTCTCCGTCATCGTACGCAACCACAATCAACAACAGGCTTGCGAAACCATCACACATCGATTTCGATATCAACATCGTTGGTGATGACTCAGGGGGTATCGCCTATTACAGCATCACAGCCGAAGAAGAGCCTGCTTTTTCCAACACAATCAAGGTCTGGTCCGTGATACTCGAGGATCACGAAATGGCAGGATCGGGCTGGGGCTATTACAACGGTATGGAGATGATGTGGATACCGGTAGCGGTTCCACTGGGTAGCCAGGGAAGGGTTCTGGATTTCACAGGTCCTTATCCACAAACCATCAGTGTAGCCGGAGACTATGTACTGAATCCATCTGCGCACCCATTCGATAACCTGAATGTGGCCACTTTTGTTCAGTATGCTTCGGGAACAAAGGAAGTTCTTAATTCTCATTTTATGGATCTTCCTGAAGCTGCCACAGGTGTATATGGCGATGAGACCTCTTCACCAACAGCGGTTTTAACTGTAGGTCCAAACCCGAGCAATGGAAATCTTTCAATAAG
>JAUWJE010000272.1 GCA_030607835.1 Candidatus Fermentibacterota bacterium
AAATAAAGGATTGGATCCTGCAGCTATCCCTTGCATTGATCATATTTTTCGGATTTCTTCGTCCGTACGTTATCGAAGCTTTCAGAATCCCTACTTCCAGCATGGAAGGAACCATGCTCGTTGGAGACCACCTGCTTGTCTTGAAGGTTTCGGAGGGGCAGCAGATTCCATGGACAGATAGAATGAGACCCCTCCTGCATTGCTTCAGGGGTGATGAATATGGCCTGCTGATGCCTGCTACCAGTGATCCTGAAGTTGGTGAGATATTGATCTTCAAATACCCGGCAGAGCCTGCTAAAGATTTCGTAAAACGGATGGTGGCCGCCCCGGGTGATACGGTTCGAGTAAGCGGCGATACACTGTACGTTAACGGTGAACCCTCTGAGAACTGGGCGTTCTGTTATCAGGATGGATTCGAATCATGCCTGCTGGATGAATCATGGCCCGATTGTCTCGATCAGCTTTATGGAGGAGTTCAGGATCTGGCATACTGGGAAATACGAGACAATTGTATTATGACAGAAGGTGTTCTCGCATACGTTGTACCCGAAGATCATGTATTCATGATGGGTGACAACCGCGATCATTCAAGCGACAGCAGGGTTTGGGGAGCACTCCCGGTTGATCTTATTAAAGGAGAGGCGCTTGTTACGTACTGGTCATGGGTTCCCGGCCATGGTCTTCCAAAATTCGACAGGATCGCGAGGCTGATAAGGTGACCGATATCCTGATCACTGAAGTTCTGCCGTATTCAAGCAAGTATCTGGAGAATATTTCGGTACGGTACCTTAATCTTCGAGAACTTGCCAGGGGGGCTCTCGATAGCAGGGAACTGCACTGTGACGGTTACTGGAAGATTGAAAACGAAACAGGTCCTGTAGCTTACCATGCAATCAAAAATGGAACACCCTACAGGTTCATTGGACGTGATGTGAAAGGCTTGACAGATTTCATCGAATGGCTTGAGAATGATATCACCGAATTGAAACTTTCCTACTATTTTCTGGAAACAAATGTGCTGAAATACCTTTTAAGATGCTGGACAGAGGAACCTGTTCTGAGGAAATTAAAGGGTTCCAGCGGACAGATTATGGAGCTGTACGAGAAACTTATAGGAAATATTAAATCCGGTCTGCTCAGAGTAGTTAAAGAAAATATAACCACACTGATTCCTATAATTGAAGGTAAAGCCGAATTCGGCTGGATGCCCGAGAAGGTCTTTGATGGTCCCGAAGTCTGGGAATATCTTGAATATGAGGCAAGAAACGGAGGAACCGGCTATTTCTATCCGGGTAAGACGGTTTCCCTGTCCGGAGTGGGCCTGGATGAAATATCCCTCCTTATTAATGCATTCAACAAATGGTATGTGCTTCTACTGGAAATGTGGTCCGATTGTTTTATGCAGTCAGTCAACGTCTTCGGGACACTGCGACAGGAAAAACCCATACTTGGCAAGCTGGTATTTATTCCAGATGAGGGTTTGCAGCAGAAAGGTTCCTTTGACGATCCCCAGAGATTACCTGGTGTGCTGGTATTGCTGATTAAAGCGATTGCAACGGAACATAACAACCCTGCAACCTGCATGCAATTGTTCAGAGATGTTAACAAGGATCAGAAACATGCTCTGAATTCAGCAGGTTTCAGCGAACTAATCGGGAAAAAATAGAACACAGTACAGTTTTGGCAGCGAATCAGCTCTGAAGGTATCTTTTTATATCTTCTTGTGTTCCCATAATGAAAATATGATCATCTTCCCTGAAAACATCGTCCGGTCTCGGAATTCTGTATTTTCTTCCATCTTCAGTCATACGACCGATATAAGCAATATTCAAACCGAAAACCTTTCGAATGTCCAGATCCCGTAGCATTCTGCCAACCATGGCTTCCTTAACTTCTACATGAGCGAATACAATTCCCCCTGAAAGGGGAAGGTATGATTCAACACCCTGAAGCGTCAGGCGTCTTGCTTCCGTAACACCCTGAGTCTGTTCCGGCGTGTAAATGAAATCAGCTCCGACAGCTTTAAGAATTCGTGCCTCGCGGTTGCTTGTTGCTCTGCTGTGAACCTTAAGATTCATGTCCTTGAGAATTTTAGTGACCAGAACGTTTGAGCCGAAATCCTCACCTATTGCTACGATTACAAGATCCATACTTGCAAGACCGTGTGCTTCAAGCATGTTCTCATCGGTACAGTCGAATGATACTGCTGCGGATACGGAATTGCTGATTTCCTGTACGATCCGTTCGCTTCTATCGATAGCCAGCACCTCAGCGCCGAGATCTTCAAGTTTTGTCGCAAGGCTGAACCCGAAAGAGCCCAGGCCGATTACTGCAAATTTCTGTAACTTCAAAAGCTCTTCTCCGCTCTACCCTATTGTGATACGTGTTTCAGGATATTTGTAACGCATAACATTCTTTCTTCCGGTTGCAGCTGCCAGTGCCGCAGGACCTATCCGCCCCACGAACATTGTCAATATGATTATGACCTTTCCCATCCAGGTCAAACCAGCAGTTGGTCCTGTTGAAAGCCCAACTGTACCGAATGCGCTCATCGATTCAAAAATATAATCAAAAGTGTCATATCCAGAAGACGTACTCTGTTCAGATATCAGTAAAAGTCCTGCCGAGATTGTGAATGCCATACCGCCCAGGAGAAGTAATGACGCTGTTCTCTTTATATCATGTGAATGTATTCTGCGCT
>JAUWJE010000044.1 GCA_030607835.1 Candidatus Fermentibacterota bacterium
TCAATTCGCTTCGATCCTTCCGACGATGTCGCACTGCTGGAACTTGACTGGTACGGTTACGACATAGCAGCAACTAATGATGGAGAGGTATATATCGCTCCCCGATCGACTGAAGAGGCGCTTGTCATTGCTTTCGATTCCACCGGTCAGGAGAAATACCGACTTGAGCTTGATCTTGAACCTGTAGCAAGAACTGAAGATGAGATGGAAATGGAGAGGAACATCCTCCGCGCGAAAGCTATTGCCTCCGATGAGAATTCTGTTGGTCTGGAGCCGAATCCCTGCAAACCTCTTATCCGGGGATTGGAAGTAGACGGAGAAGGTAACCTCTGGGTGCTGCAGGGAGGACCTTCAACCCCGACATTCAATGTCTTTGACAGCACAGGTGAATTCCTCTTCACGGCACGGATTGCCGGTAATCCGTCTGATGGAAGCACATGGCGCTTTTATATGGACGAGAACGGTATACTTGCGTACGCGGAGGATCCAGCATCAGGATTCCAGAAAATCTATCTGCTTGAAGCAAGAGAACAATGATATAGCAGTTAGTGCCACCCACTTATAAAACGACATCGATACAAGAAATAATAATACAGCACGCTGGTAGGAAATTATGTGTTTATGGGAAACGCACTTATATTCAAAACTGAATCATTTACGTATTCCAATCGAGGAGGCATAGCATGAGAGGAATTGCTGTTGCGTTGCTGATATCACTCCTGTTGCTGATGAGTTGCGGTGAGAGTGAACCGAGTCAGGATGAATCGCTGCAGGGAGTTGAGGAGGTCAGGACAGTCTCACTCGTTCTTGTGGATTCAATCGGTATCGAAATGGGTGACTCCCTGTATGTCATGGGAGCTATGGAAGGTCTTGTCTATGCTCCCGACGGCAATATTGCTGTATTAGACTGCTCAAGATCATGTGTACGGATCTACTCACCGGAAGGTTTGTACCTGAGGCAGATCAGTAAGAAGGGAAACGGTCCGGGGGAACTCCAGGATGCAGCCTTTCTCTCAATATCGGAGGATGGACACATATTCTTGGCAGGTGAGGGAAGTGAGATTCTCGGTCTTCACCAGTTCGATTACGCCACAGGAGAATGGCGCGGTGCCGAACAGTCATGCGGCTCTCCCGCGACATGTTTAGAAGGTGCTGAGGGTAGTTCATATGTCCGGAAGGACCTGACATTCGACACATCCACAGGAGAACCTCAGATACTGGTTTCGATATCCAAGTACGAATCTGATTCTGAAGAACCGACCGTGACCTACCTTGAAGACACAACTCCCTTCGATCCTTCCGATATGGCCGGGTTGATAGAATTGATCTGGTACGGTTATGACATAGCAGCTGATTTTAGTGGAAATGTATACATTGCTCCCCGTTCTACAGAAGAAGCGCTTATAATGGTCTATGACCCGGATGGGAATGAGATCAACAGATTGGAACTGGATCTTGAACCGGTGCTTCGCACCGAAGAGGAACTTGAGATAGAGAAGTATATCCTGGAATCAAAGGCTGCTATCATGGGTGATGATTTCCCCGGACTGGAACCGGATCCATATAAACCATTGATCAGAGGAATAGAGATTGACGGTGAAGGAAATATCTGGGTACTTCGAGGAGGACCGGTTGTACCCACCTTCGATGTTTTTGATGCTGCAGGGGAACAGCTCTTTACGGCAGTAGTAGCGGGAAACCCGCCCGATGGCAGCTCATGGCGTTTCTTCATTGATTCGCATGGTATTCTTGCCTACGCTGAAGATCCCGTCTGCGGATATCAGAAAATCTACATTCTCGAGATACAAGAATAGAATAAGGGGACATGCAGGCTCTGCTACGTGTCCCCTTAAAACAAGTCTCTCTGGTGGGTGTCCCCGATGGTTACACGTTTTCCGTCAGCATTAGACGCTTTGCCTCTTTGACCGCTTGATAGGCGTCACGGGCGTATCCATCAGCGCCGATAGATCTCGCGAACTCCTCCGTGATTACAGCGCCTCCCACTAAGATCCGGGTTTTGAGCCCCTGCTCCTTAAGGGCGGCTGCTACTTTCTCCATCTCAAGAGCTGTTGTGCTCATAAGTGCCGAAAGGGCGACGATATCAGCATCGATTTCCTCAGCCTTCTCCACGATGGTTGCTGCGTGAACGGCCTTTCCAAGATCGATAACTTCAAAACCTGCATTATCAAGGAAAAGGGCGACGAGATTCTTGCCAATGTCGTGTATGTCACCCCTGACAGATGCCAGAATAACCTTTCCTCTGTATTCTGGTGTTCCCTCCTTTGCAAGGTGAGGCTCGAGAAGAGTCATGAGGGTTTTTGAAGCCTCAGCCGCGGCGATAAGGTGAGGAAGAAACAGTTTTCTTCTGTTGTAGAGATCGCCTACCTTCTCCATAGCGCTGGCCAAGCCTTTTTCGAGGATTTCGCGAGGAGGTACACCGCTTTCAAGGAGCTCTCTTCCGGCTGACTCCGTCTGCCTTCTATCACCTATAATGATGCTTTTCCTGAGTATTCCCATGAAATCCGGAGATATTCCCTGTGCATCCAGTTCAGGCAGTCTTCTCTCGACCGGTTCGAGGTTGCCAAGCAGTATCTGCGAGCTTTTGTAAACACCAAGGACCATTGAATCAAGCACATCGATGATTGCGATATCGAGCCCATACGCGGCCATAGCGGCCAGAAGAGCGGCATTGATACCACTTCTGTCCGGAAGACCATGAGATATATTGGAGATTCCGGCAATCGTTAGAAGCCCTCTATTCTTCAGGAGTTTGAGGGTTTCCAGAGTTATTCTTGCGTCCGCGCCTGTACCCAGAGGTTTTACGACAGGATCGGCAATCACTCTGTCTTCCGGAAAACCCGCTTTCTTCAGAATGGAGATTCCTTTTTCAATTATTGCGAGCCTTTCGGATGGAGTTTCTCCAAGGCCATTTTCGTCTATCGGTAGAAGAACAGTATATCCGCCATGTCGAAGTAGGGTTTCTACTCTGTTCATGATGTAATCCTCTGATGCCGTTAATGAGTTGAGGATTCCGATTCCGCCAAGCTCACTGAAGGCCTCTTCTATCTTGACAGGATCAGACAGATCCACTGAAAGAGGTGTGCCGAGAGAAAGGCGGCTGAAGAGTTCGTGAACAAGCCCCTCGGGGAGCGTTTTCTCCAGACCAAGGTTAACATCTATCAGATCAGCTCTTCCCTGCATACGTGCGAGAGAGACAACTCCGAGAAAATCACTCTCTGAAAGCGATTTCTGAAGCTGCTCCTTTCCGGTGGGATTGATTGATTCTCCAGCAGCAAGCATTTTCTCTCCTACAGGGACTATACGGTCAACCGAAGTCAGGGCTTGGAACTTTTCGGTTTTCAGCATTTTTGCGGGGCGTCTGCCGAGTAGAGAAATGTATTTCCGTACATGTTCCGGACCGGTGCCACAGCATCCTCCTATTATGGAGGCTCCACTCCATGCGAAATCCTCCATCCATTCCGCGAACCTTTCAGGATTCATTTCATAATGACCATCAACAGGCAGACCTGCATTAGGCTCGACAGTTATGCATTTTTCACAGAAACGAGCCATCTCCTGCATTACCGGCAGTAGTTCCTCCGGTCCTGTTGAGCAGTTGGCTCCGGTAGCATCAACAGGAAGCTGGTTCATCAGAAGAGCAAGTGCTGTGGGTGAAGTTCCTGATAGAGACAGGCCTCCGGATCCAAAGGTCATCTGGGCTGAAATGAATGCATCCGGATTTACGTCTCTGACTGCAAGAACAGCTGCTTTCAGCTCCCTTGGATCGGAGAAAGTCTCAAGAAAGAAAATATCTATTCCGGCTGTTGAGAGAGCTTGAGCCTGTTCACTGAAAAGGGTGAACGCATCCTTCCACGTCATTGTTCCCGATGGATGGATCATATTTCCTGTTGGACCGATGCTGGCGGCAACCATGACCCTGTCTCCAACCTCATCGATCGCTGTTTTCGCCAGCAGAGAGTTCAGCTGTCGCACATTATCAGGATTGCCCAGTTTTGCCGCAGTACCGCCGAAAGTGCATGTGAGTACGATATCAGCAAGAGCATTGGCGTACTCCCTGTGAATCGATCTGAGAATAGCAGGATGAGCAGCTGCCCACTCCTCAGGAGATACACCGACCGGCATTCCAAGCCTCATCAACTCTGTTCCGGTTCCCCCGTCGAGGAAGACGATCCTCTCTTGAAGAAGTCGCCTCAGATTTTGCGCCTGTGCCATTCCACTACTCCCATCATACTACGACTGGTTCGAATATATATGAACAATTCTCAAGAAATACACCAATCACTGCTCCATTAGAGGATTAATGAACGATGTGCTGATTGCGGTATCATCGGCTGAAACGAATTATCTCTTTAACGCCACACTTCTGCCAGTCTCCGGGTTCCTTTTCTTGAACCCGCGAGATATATCCCTGAAGAGATTCCTCTTAAATGCTCCATGAGTTCCGAGAGAAGATCAACAGTGTATGAAAGAACATCCTTATCATCCAGACTTTGTATCTTTGACAGAACGTGATCCGGAATTGAAATGCCCGGAACTTCTGAAGCCAGATATTCTGCGGTTATTTTATTTCGGAGCGGCATGAGAGCTGGCAGGATCGGGTACTCTTCCATCAGTTTTACAGAATATTCGATGGTTTCCAGGGAATAAACGGGCTGACTTATGAAAAATCTGCAGCCTCTGTCCCATCTTCTTTTGATTTTATCCTGTTCATTCCCGCTGCCAAGGTTAATTGCTGTTCCTGGGAAAAATCCAGCTCCAGCTCCTATACTCCTGTTATTAAGATCCTGTCCGTTTATCAGGTGCTGTATCAGTTCCAGGGTTTCCTCTGTTGTCAGATCATAGACCGCAGTCGCTTCAGGATAATCCCCCAGCGAAGGAGGGTCCCCTGATATGAGAAACAGACCCTGCACTCCTGTACCGGCGAGACCGAGCAGGTCCGATTGTACCCGCGTGAGGCTTCTGTCTCTGAGAGCGAAATGTACCAGCGGTTCAATGCCCAGTTCCTCCCTCAGATAGAGTCCCGCAAGGCAGGGAGAGACTCTTACCCTGCCCATTGGCGAATCAGGGATGCTTACTGTTACAGGAGCGAATTGTTCCAGTGCTTCAGCTTGAGCCAGGAAATTTGAAAAGTCTCCCCCTCGAGGGGGAAGGAGTTCGATAATAAGAGCATCTTTCCGGGTCAGCTGCCCCGCAAGCCCAGGTGGCTTATCGGGAGCTCTGACAGTCTGAACTTCACCACTCGGTTCAGAGATCCATTCCGATGTTACCGATACTCTCTTATCATTCAACATTCTTTCGGCAAGCAGTGAAATGAATGCAGGTGTCGTTCCGCAGCAACCTCCTATCAGAGCTGTTTCACTGCCCAGACATGGGAGCATGCATCTGCTGAAATGTTCCGGATTCTCAGGGAAAACAAAACGACCATCAATATACCTGCCTGTTCCCGAATTTGGCTCAAGAAGAATGGGGAAAGGTGATATCAATTTCAATCGCCGGTGGATGTCCAGGAACTGAAGAGGACCAATCCCATGGTTTGCTCCCAGCATTACGATATCTGTATCCCTGAACACTTCAACAGTATCGTTCACAGAGAAGCCTGATGGAGTCAGAATGTCCTGACCGAATGTAAAACTGACAGCAATCGGGATATCACCGGATATGGATCGAACAATATCGTATGTGAACCTTGCCTGCCGTGGATCAACCTGTGTTTCAAGAAGAATCAGTTCAGCACCACCTTCGAGTAATCCTTCTATTTGCGGTATGAAAGCTTCACGGAGATGATCAGGGTCTCTTTGTGCAAGACTGAAAGAACGACCTGAGTTAAGCGGACCAACCGCACCCGCGATCATGCAGCCTGGATTCTTTGCTGCAAGCTGAGCTGCTCTGCTGTTGATCTCCCTGCATCTATCAGCCAGACCATGCATATCAAGCTTTAACATATTTGCGTCAAAGGTATCAGTGGTGAGAATCTTTGCTCCCGCGCAGGCATATTCCCTGTGAATGCTCCCCAGTATTTCAGGAGATCTGATTACCGCTTCACATGCAAGATATGAACCTGGAAAGCCAAGTGAGAAGAGATACTCACCTATAGCGCCATCTGCAAGAACAACCGAATCGGTTTCCAGGAGGTTCATATATCCTGCCTTAGATTACTTCTGGTTCCCCAGCACGAAAGATACAGTTCTTTTTAAACCTTCTTCAAAGGTCACCACTGGTTCGTATCCAAGAATACTTTCAGCGAGAGAAATATCAGCTCTACTATGTTTTACGTCCCCGGGACGATCCGGGCCATGAAGAGGGATAATGTCTTCCCTGCCTGTTAACCGTGCTATTTCGGAAGCCAGTCTGTTTACTGTAATACTGTCTCCACATGCTATGTTCAGCATTCTTCCCGGAGCTTCAGGAGCATTTGCAGCAAGAAGATTGGCATGTACCACGTTTGCGATGTATGTAAAATCTCTTGACTGCTCTCCGTTTCCGTTAATCACAGGCACTCTTCTCTCATTGAAGGCTCTGATGAACAGGGGAATAACAGCGGAATAGGGACTGTCGGGATCCTGGTAGGGACCGAAGACATTGAAGTATCGAAGAGCAACGGTTTCCAGTCCGTAGATATGATGGAAAACCTGCATGTATTTCTCTCCGGCAAGTTTGCTGACGGCATAGGGAGAAAGGGGTTTTACATGAAGATCTTCAGTTTTGACCGCTTCTGAAGCATCTCCGTAAATTGATGAGGAAGACGCGAAAAGTACCCGTCTGCAACCGGCATCCAGCGCGGCATGAAGAATATTCAACGTACCCTGAACGTTTACTTCGTTTGTTGTTATCGGGTCAGATATCGAACGCGGAACACTTGGCAGCGCTCCCTGATGAAAGACGACTTCAACATCTTCCATTGCGCTCCTTACAATGTGATAGCTGCGTAGATCACCTTCAATTACTTCAATATCATTTCTTATATCAGCCAGGTTGGCCCAGTGACCGGTTGAGAAATTGTCCAGAATCCTGACTTTCTCTCCTCTTGCCAGAGCTTCCCTTGCGATATTACTGCCGATGAAGCCGGCGCCTCCGGTTACAAGATACATGCTAATAGCTTCCTCTCAGTATTCTCAGCGCAGCTGCTGCCGCACCAAGCCCATTGTCGATATTCATTACACATATTCCAGGACTGCATGAATTAAGCATCGAAAGAAGTGCGGTAACTCCTTTGAATGCGGTACCATATCCGGTAGATGCAGGTACTGCAACTATCGGTCCTTTGAACAAACCTCCAATTACAGTCGGAAGAGCAGCGTCCATTCCAGCGCAGACGATACAGACAGAGCATTTCCTCAGATCGGGAAGGATATCTCCCAGTCTGTGTATTCCTGCAACTCCAATATCATAGAAACGATTTATATCAACATTCATTCTCTCCAGAATTACAGCTGAATCCTCAGCCGCATGAAGATCTGAGATTCCCGAGGAGATAACAGCAACTGAACCTTCGCTTTCCCTGTGATCAGCTTTGTCACTTCCAAGTGTGAAAATCCGCCCTCTCCTGTAATAGGAACCATCGGGGAAAGCTTTCAGAAGGTATTCTCCAAGTTCAACTTCTACTCTGGATACAATTGCAAGGCCAATCCTGCTGAAGAGATTACCAGTCACAGCTCTAACTTCTTCGAACTCTTTCCCTGGACCAAGTATAATCTCAGGAAGAACAGCTCTTACCCCTCTACCAGTGTCCACTCTTGCGAATCCAAGTTGAGAAGTAAGCTGTGAATTCAGCATCTCGAGAGCTTCCTCAGGGGGAATACCGGCATTTCTCAGTAATTCAAGGAGCTCATGCATTTCCTGATTATTCAGTCCAATCACCCACCTGTTCTTTTATTCGATTCGAAAAATGAAGCGGATCTCCGGGATTCCCCAGTTCAACATCTCTTCCAATCGCGCTGCAACGATTCTCCAGTATCTTCAGAACTTCATCCAGAGTATCCTCCACATGCACTTTTCCCTGGTAAAGGTTGTAATCCTTTCTGTATTTCATTGGAGTAAGATTTGGCATCACAACATTCGCTCCTGCCATGAGTCCCTTTTCAAGACCTTCAGGGTCAAGAGTCTGCAGAGCTGTAGTGGCAGCGATGTTTGCAGTTGGAAGCAGTATTCTCAGTAACGATATCATCCGCAGTGTCAGAAGTTCCCTTTCTTCCCAATGCCTGAGTTCACTCCGTCTGTTCCAGAGTGGCGTCTGTTCATGCTCAAGATAGGGTCCCATGCCACACATATCAATATCCAATTCTTTCATGAAGAGCAGATCATCTGCCAGGTTTTCAGCTGTTTGTCCCGGCAGGCCGATAAGGACACCTGTTCCAGTCTGCCAGCCGGATGCTCTAATCATCTGAAGTGAACGCAAACGGTCATCGTATTCGTGAAGACCATCATCAGGATGAAATCTTTCATACAATTCCCGCGAAGAGGTCTCAATTCTCAAAAGATACCTGTGAGCGCCTGCTTCTCTGAGTCTTTCCAGACTCTCCATTGGCAGCTCTCCCATTGAAAGGACCATCCTGACACCCTCAAGGTTTCTCGAAACCCAGTGAAGGATCTTCTCTACATGATCGATGTGCAAAGCTCCCAGCAGTTCTCCGGATTGAAGTAGAAAAGAGCGCAGTCCCTTTGCATATCCTGAATCAAATGCGTTGATAACTTCATTAAAGGGAATCGTATATCTTGAGAAGGTTTTGTTATCTCTTCTGAGTCCGCAGTAGAAGCAGTTCTTCCTGCAATCATTTGACAATTCAATAATTCCCCTGAGAAAAACACTGGAACCTGCTGATTCCAGGAGAACCTCTCTTGCTGCCTTAAACAGCTCAGAATCAGGTCCCCCGCCTTCAAGGAATCGGATTATACTCTCCCGCGAAAGATTACGTGAGAACTTCAAACTGGTCAGGACTCCACCCGAAGTGAATTCGGAATGAATGATCCGCTATCCGATCTGAAAATCTGACTCGGTGGGGATCGCATGGCTCCCTCCAGGTGAAGAAGATCCTCAACAATACCTTTCAGATCAGCCTGCTCCCATCCATTGTAGAACCTCGCGGATACCCTTGCCTGTGAGTCAAGAACCAGCAGCGATGGATATGAGCTGACATTGAACCGGTTGGATACAATTCCTCTGTTATCAACGATCAGAGGGAAATCAATGCCCCAGTCAATGATGATGCTTTCCAGTTCATCGATAGAAGTTTCGAACGTTTCCAATGCTATTACCACAACAAATGGCTGTTCTTTGAATTCTGTTTGAATTTCCTGAAGCATTGTGAAATGCTGCACATCTGAAAGAGTAGACATCCTGCAGAAGAAAACAATGACTACATGTCTTCTGAGTTGGTTGTAAATACTCAGTGGCTCACTGCTGTTGAACCAGATATGTTCACGAGGAAAATCATCAACGTCTGATAGAATACTCTCTCTTGGAGGTGCAGGACGAAGAGAAAAGAGGAAACTGATTAAGAAAGCTGTTATCACAAGTGCCAGAAGGAACAGCAGTGTTGATCGAATTTTCTTGCGCCCCAGAGACGTCATAGGGAGGTCTTTTGAATAATCTTCCAGGAAACTCACCTCCCCCTTTTCAACTGATCGGCTGCGATCCTTGCGGCGGTTATAACAGTCTGCACGGGAACATTATGAGTTCTTGACGCTTTCGCGCAATCTTCATACTCTGGCTCCAAATGTATAACTTCACTCTCAAGGATGCCAGTTTTGACAGGAATCGTACCGAACTCTGTCAGCACATCAATGAAATCTCTCTCAAGGACAGCCCTTTCCGTTTCCCGAATCCTTATTCCGAGAGTTGTTGTATTGCGAAAAATGCATTCCATGACAGTGTCCTTCATCGAGGAGGGACAGAGAACGGTTACCTCAATTGCAGGTCTTCCTTTTCTGCCAATACACATTGTCGCATAGCATTCAAAAGCTCCAGATTCAAGAATGAGATCAGCTGTATCGGGCCAGGTTCTCATATCCATATCATCAAGGATCGTTCTTAATTCAATACAGCAGTCATGATTGCATCCGATACTGCTCACCTGAGTTCCAATTGTGACGCGAAGAAGATTGGGTCTTTCGAGATCGAATTTGCCGGCACCCATCCCGGAGCTGATAGGAATCATTGGGGGAGGAGTGTCCCATGATTCAACTGCTGTAATCAGTATGGATGCGCCGGTGGGAGTTATCAGCTCAGATCTGATGCCGGAAGGATAAGTTGGA
>JAUWJE010000135.1 GCA_030607835.1 Candidatus Fermentibacterota bacterium
GCTATCCCGATTACTCACTTATCTACGACGGCATTCCTATGGCCGTTTCTTCGGAAGGGTGGGTGCTGATGAGTCTGGCGGAGAGGGGGGCTTCTCATACAAACAGAATTCGAGTTGCTCTTCTTGACGACGCTGGTAATTTGGTCTGGTTGGGCCATTACCTTGATACACAAAGGAATTTTTTCTGGATGTACAATATATGGGGAAGGTTTTCACTTAGTGGAGACTACTGCGCTTTCAGTGACGGGGATCAGTTACACATTCTGAAAATAGGAAGTTAGTTGTGATTCCCGGGATATGGATATGGAGTTTGTCGCACTTCATCGTGCACGTATTACGATTTTTATACGTTCTACTCGGCTTTTCTTCGCAAGAGCTTCCCCAAGGAGAGTACGTATCTCCCTTTTATACAATACATATGGACACACTGATCAATGCAGAGACTATTCACAGGTATGTCCCGGACTGGGATGGAGAAAGGCTGGGAATAGACGTTCGATACCTTTTAGACTCTAGCAGTACTCGTCAGTGTACCTTCTTGGCTGGTTCTAAGCTGCTTGTATTTAGTGATAGGGATACTGTTCCAATCGTTTGTCAGTTAGAAGGGCAACCGGCGTACTTCTCTATTTCAAGATCAGGTTTGTTTGCACTGATATACCAGCAAATCGATACCTTTGATTCGGCAAGGTTCCTACATCGTGTTGATCTACGAACGGGCACCATTGTCGATTTCAAAGTAGCGGAAGGATCTAATTTTCTTCAAAGTGGTGAGTGCAAAGTGTTGATCTCAGATGAAGGAATGATTGCAGTTCCCCGTTTTCTTGATGCATTTCAGCAGGTGTATATTTACGAAAATAGTTCCTGGAGGGAAATCGATACCGGATCAGAATACCTGACTGAGGAATTCAGCTCCCAGGCTGGAAACAGACTGCTGCAATGCTTCAGAGATCAGGTTGGCCTTATCCTGACATCGAAACTTGATACTCTGGCTTGTTTTGACCCAGGAAGAGCATATATGAACGCAATTTTAACCAATTCAGGTAATACTGTTCTGTATTCAAGCACAATTGGAATCTCAGCCTACTATGCGGAAAGTGGTGAAATTACCGGGAATCTCTATGACTACTCCGGTATTCAGGCACCTGTAGTAAGTGCTTCAGATTCATACTGGTCATGCACTTTCAGGCACAATAGTAATAGAATCACCGGTGAGAGTATAGTTATCTCAGGCAGGGCGGAGGATGTCAGGGATTACAACATGTTGCATTTCTCCGAAGGCGAAGTCAGAACGCTTGCTGTATCGGATCATGGAGATGTGCTCTGCACGCAGGCATTAACAGACCCGAGATTGCATCTGGCATTCAGGTATCTGATTGTGAACTACTCTGGACAGGTAGTCTGGGCTTCAGAAGTGAAGTCACCGTTCTTTTTCAATCCCCGCCCCTCTGGCAATGCACTGGTGTCAAATACTGAAATCAGACCGAGACTTGCAAATATTTCAGCACATGGCAATAGATTGCTTCTCTGGAATAACGGACAGGTTATCGAATACAGTATTAATGTAAGAGAGATTCTTTAAGATAGATCCTGACTAATGCAGCGAACCAGCGATTATCAGACCATATCTTGATTGGTAATCATCTTCTGCAAAACTCAATGGTATGTAAGGCTTATCATAATTGCACCCAGTTGCAAAAACGTACTTCTACATGACTCTGAGTCCATCAAGTGAACCGGTCCGGGTATCTGAACCCATGTGTGAATCCTTCTAGGAGAAGAAGATTTCCGGAGATGCCTAAATTCCCCTGATAAAGGCCAATCAATAGCTTATTGGTGTATCATCAAGGGGAGATCGAATTCCATACTTGCTGAAGATAACATTTAGTGAACGGATCACTTAAACAGAATAACCTTGCACTGCTTGAAAGGTATAGATTCCCTTCATGTATGATCAGTGAGCTAGCATTGAATCTGGAGTATATCCATTCTAGTATCAAATTGTAATCCAGTTTCAGAATGCATCTTCCAGACAGTATGTATATACCGTTATTCGTCAGAGATATGGTGCTCCAGTTTTGCAGAGTACCCAGCGGCATGTTGCTTGAATCGATCTCTGCACCTGTTGAGGCAGACACTTCGACAAGTTCACCGTCAGCGGACAGGTAGAACAACGACCCTTCCCTCAAGACTGGGTCGCAGAGCAGAGAGTCCGGGATTGCCCATATCAGAGACCCATCAATAATGCTGACTGCCTTCAGACTGTCAGGCAAACGAAAGAACAAAGCCTCTTCTGTTATAGGCAAAAAACGGCTGGTGATCGAATCCCTTTCAATTCTCCACAGCAAATCTCCGGATAGCGTTGAGATTGCCGCTATACCTTCTGACAGGTATGGTGAGCCGGAGTCTTCAAGGGATGCAAACAGTACAGTATCAATAAGAGACATGGAATTCATCCTGTATTCCGACAGTTCGCATTCCCATAGAGGAACCACGTTTCGAAGGTTAGTTATTTTCATCGCAATCACCTTGTCCGGGTAAATTGAAGCTGTTCGCGACCAGGTTGATTTACATGATACATACAGAATACTGTCGGCAATCAGGAAGTTGCGTACTTCCTTTAAATCCCATCTCCAAATTATTTCTCCAGTTTCAATATCAATCCCCACCAGTTCGGTATCGGCATAGACCAGTGAATCCCTGTGCTGAGAATACACCACTCCATCGGAGATAGCGAATGGTCCGAATATCTGAGGTGAAGTCCAGAGATTCTCACCGTCACGGCTATCGATACACAGCATTCCATCGTGTATCATGATCAATCTTCCATCTGCCAGAAGTATATGGCTGTTTCCATTTCTAGGGCTTTCATACAGCCATGAAAGAGATGGTTGAGAAATCGGACCAGCCTGATTGATGTATCCGGTTCTTTGATTTCCAAAACATCGGATTGCTGTGGAAGGTTCTGGCAGCGACCTGCCTTCACCTGTGCATATTACTGCTATCAGAAGGAATAGATAATACTTATACAATTATTCTCCATTTTTGAAATGTTGTAACTAAAACATACGATATATATGGGCTAGTAGAGAGTCTTCATGGATTCGAAGGTTGTATGGCCAACCCTTACCCGACTGGGATTCTCACCCCGTAAGATACACCGAGCTTATCCCAGCGCGCTAGGAAACTGGATTTTACGCCTTCATCATAAACGCAAAAACCCCCGTGAAGGGGGTTTTAAGTTTTTTGGCGCTCCCACGGGGAATCGAACCCCGGTTTCCGGCGTGAGAGGCCAGCGTCCTAACCGCTAGACGATGGGAGCGTATTGATTTCAGGGGCGGAATATTGGCTGACTTGAAGGATCAGTCAAGTCTATCGGGATCATTCAATTGCTGGAGAATTCCTCCTGATATCGTTTTTCCAGCTTTTTCATTGCCTTTTTTGACAATCCACCCAGTTCATCGATTGCATACCTGATGCGCATTCGGCTCATGTCGCTGCCTAGAATTTCCATTGTATCGAATAGTGGAGTTGAAATTTTCTTCCCGCTCATCGCGACGTAAAATGGCTGAGTGAGATGTTTCATTTTAATATCCAGTTTGTCCGCGACCTTTTTGAAGGATTCGTAGATACATTCTTTACTGAATAAATGCAGCCGCTCAAGTTCCCAGAGGACAATCTGTAGGATTTCGCATGTCTGTATTTCAGACATGTCCTTCAGAAGAAGATCGTCGATGGTGAGCGGAACTTTGCCGCAGAAGAAATGATTCGTCATCTCTCCCCAATCGGAAAGAGCGTTCAGTCTGCCTTTTGAAATTTCAAGTATTCTTCTGAAATGATCCCTGTTCAATCCCCATTCAACCAGTCTGTCAAGGAGCTGCTCTGTTGTAAAATTCTCTCTGATATACTTCCCATTCAACCACAGGAGTTTATCCAGATCGAACACAGGTCCTCCCAGACTGATATCCTCCAGATTGAAATTCTCTATCATTTCATCAACTGAGAACTTTTCCTTCTCATCGGAAAGGTGCCAGCCCAGTGTAGCGATGAAGTTAAGCAGGGCTTCAGGAAGGATACCGTTCTTCCTGAACCATTCAATCGAAACAGGATTTTTCCTTTTTGAGAGTTTACTTTTGTCCTTATTCCGGAGCAGAGGCAGATGGCAGTATACAGGTGGTTCCCAACCGAAGTACTGATAGAGCAGAACATGTTTCGGGACTGAATTGATCCACTCTTCACCTCTGATGATGTGAGATATCTTCATCAGGTGATCATCAACAACAACAGCCAGATGATATGTTGGATATCCATCCGCCTTCATTATCACCTGATCATCAATCGATTCCCAGTCCTTCTCTATCTTACCTCGTAACAGATCTTCAAATACGCACTTGCCTTCAAGAGGAACTTTCATTCGGACAACGAAGTTCTCACCGGCTTCAATTCTAGCGGTGGCTTCCTCCGGTGGAATGTCTCTGCATATACGGTCATAGCCACTGCCTGCGCCTGACTTCTGATAATCTTTCCTCAGTTCTGTAAGACGCTCCTTTGTACAGAAGCATGGATACGCGTAACCCTCTGCAACAAGTTGGTTGATGTACTCGTGGTATATATCCAGCCTTTCACTTTGCCTATATGGCCCGAATTGTCCGCCGATTTCAGGACCTTCATCCCATTCCAGACCGAGCCATCTGAGGGAATCGATTATCGATTTCTCGTACTCGGGTGCAGATCGCTCCCTGTCAGTATCTTCAATTCTCAGAATGAAAGATCCATTGTTTTTTCTGGCCCAGACGTATCCGAAGAGAGCCTGATAGGCGGTGCCTACATGAGGATCTCCTGTAGGAGACGGAGCCAGTCGAGTTCTTACTTCTTGAACAGTCATTAGTACCTTCCTGAAATTCACCTTACCGTTCTTATCAGGTTTCAATATAAGCACAATTATCTGAAAAAAGCAGGTGTGATTGAAAAGTCTGTTCCGGGAATATCACCTGTTTTCATTCATGAGTATGTGATATTGTTGTTACTCTGTATCTGTTGAATTAGTGAGAGGTTTCAGCTAATCGTTTCGGTCTTGTGAAAGGAAAATCTGAAGAGCAATGAAACTCGAAGAATTTCAGGCAAAGAAACTGTTCAGGGAACATGGCATTCCCACTCCTGCTGGGATAATGGTGACCTCAGCAGTTGAAGCTGAGAGCGCAGCTCTGGAAACTGGATGTCCTGTTGTAATCAAGGCTCAGGTCCAGGCAGGCGGAAGAGGAAAAGCCGGGGGCGTGAAACTCGCAGAGACCCCTTCTGAAGCTCGCAGGGCAGCAGATGCAATACTTGGAATGACAATAAAAGATCTTGTGGTTCAGAGGGTTCTTGTAGATCCGGCTGTATCAATTGCAGGTGAATATTACATTGGCATAACAATTGACAGAAGAAAGAAAATTCCGGTGATGATGGCTTCCGCATCGGGAGGAGTCGACATAGAGAAAGTTGCTTCGGGAACACCTGAAAAAATCATATTCCAGGACATCAACCCTGAAAGAGGTTTGCGATCATTCGAAGCGAAACAGGTAGCTTTCCAGTTGTTCGATGATAAGAAAAAAGCCCTGGCGGCAGCATCAATAATGGTGAAACTCTGGAAGTGCTTCAGGAATGTAGACGCGTCTCTTGCGGAGATCAATCCTTTAGCTGAGCTTTCGGATGGTTCCATTCTTGCTCTCGACGCGAAAATCGTACTGGATGAAAACGCCATGTACAAACATCTTGAACTTGAAGAATTAAGGTTACCGACTCCGTCCGAAGAGAAGGAACTTGAAGCTACCAGACATGGATTGAGCTATGTACAGCTCAA
>JAUWJE010000098.1 GCA_030607835.1 Candidatus Fermentibacterota bacterium
GACCTCTCTTGAACTGGCTACAACACTTGCGGCTATTTCACCCATTGTATCACCCATGCGAACAGTATACCTGATAAACTGGGGATTTTCCACGTATCCGGCATTGATCGGTCGTCGCTGGCTCTCCGGAAGTTCAATAAAGGCACCAGGCCTGAGGGAACCTGCGGAATTCATACTTCTGAGAACCTCGGACGAGACTCCAGTTGACCATGCTATTCCGTCCCAGCTGTCGCCCTCTTTTACAAGATATCTCTCAGGATCGATCGCCCAGGCAGCGGAAAATACATCATTAACCAGTTCAGCAGGCACTATGATTTCCCAGGCATGACCATGATCAGGAGTCCTCTCCAAAAGATATGATCGGTTCATATCCATCAGAGAATCAATATCAACTCCTGTTTCAGGACCGAGAAGTCTCAGATCAAATCCTGAGGGAACCCATACTACAGCCAGAACACCTGATTCCAGCTCAACATCAATATAGGCTTCCGCGGCGGATGCAAATCTCGGAACAAAGGCGTCGGTTTCACCTGGGAGATCAATTTCTCCAAAAGTAGTGCCTCCCTGCTGCAGGCCAGACAGAACTCTTCCCGGACCGCAATTGTAGGCTGCCAGAGCCAGAGACCAGTCATCAAACATGTCATGCAGATGAAGAAGGTACTTCGCAGCTGCTCTTGTTGAGGCGACCCATGAGTATCTTTCATCCACTGAATCATCTATTTGCAGCCCCATTTCCCGTGCAGTTTCAGGCATCAGCTGCCACGGGCCTGCGGCTCCCACTCTGGAGTAACATCCAACATTGAAATCACTTTCTATCCAGACAAGTGCAGCAATTTCCACCGGTACACCCTGGGTTCTGAGTATTCTCTCAACAAGATCCTTAATATTTCCGCTGCCGGGGAAACGCTCAGCTCTGTACTGAATATCACTTGTGGACGCAAGAGACGCAGGAATATCTGTTGATGGGGCTTCTGTACGGATGCTCTCACCGCCCTGCAGTACTGGCAGAACCATTGTAGAAAGCGGGGTTGGAGCAGCGGTATTTAATTCACGATTTTCATCCTGAGTCGTGATGCGTGTTCCTGAACAGGATATTAATGAAAGGGTTGACCAGAGAAAAGCTATCAATAAGTATCGTCTTAACAGTCTGGAGGTTGAATGATGATATCTGTCGGCGTTGTTGGTGCAACGTGTCTTGTCGGTGCGACAATGATAAGTATGCTTCAGGAGCGCTCCTTTCCAGTTGACCATTTCCAGGCATTCGCCTCAGGTGAATCCAGAGGAAAAACAGTCAAATTCAGAAATCAGAACTACCCGGTTGAAATAATAACACCGGAAACAATATGCAAGGGAATCATACTGTTTGGTGCCACCTCTGCGGAAGTGGCAGAAAAATGGATACCTCCGTGCATCGAGTCCGGTGCGGCAATTATAGATAGTTCTTCCGCATTCAGAATGAATCCTGATGTGCTCCTTGCCGTACCTGAAGTAAACGGTCATCTCATAACGGGTACCGAGAACCTGATAGCTAATCCTAACTGCTCCACAATACAGCTCGTTGCTGCTCTTGCTCCTCTTGCTGCGGTAAGAAATATCCGCTGGGTTTCCGTAGCTACATACCAGGCGGTATCCGGTGCCGGATCCCCTTCCCTTAACGAACTTTCGAGACAGCAGGACGAAATGGCAATCGAGCCCGGAACTCCTCGCCTCCATGAAAATATCATCACCAGCATTGGCCTTCCCGATACAAACGGCTATTGCGCTGAAGAGTTGAAACTCATTCATGAAACATGTAAAATCATGAATCTGAATTTCCCCGTGTTCGCGTCCACCGCAAGAGTGCCTGTAAGAACAGGCCATACAGAAGCGGTAGTGGTGAAATTCAGCAGCCCCTTTCCTGCGGATGAAGCGGTATCAGTTCTCATGGATGCTCCCGGCATCAAAGTTTCACAGAGCGGCTGCTCACCGATTGATGTAGAGAACACTGACGCTGTAGTAGTGGACAGAGTACGTAATTATCCTGATGATCCAACCATTCTTCAATTCTGGGTCCTGGCTGATAATCTAAGAAAAGGCGCAGCACTGAACGCAGTTCAGATAGCGGAAGTATTTCTAGAGCGAAAAGGGGCCGGGGCTAACATCTAAACATTTTCACCTTGCGCCCCACGGGAACATTTACTCCATGGTGCGTGTCTCTGTATTAGAAATGTTTAGATGTTAGCCCCGGCCCCAATTGGTTTCTATTGACTAGATATCTACATCCATGTCATCAAAATCAAATTCGTCGTCAAGATCCTGACTGAGATCCTCGAGTTCAGCGTTGCATTCTTCGCAAATCACGAGGTGTGGAGGATTTAAATGTCCGCATGAAGGGCATTTATTCTCCTCGGAAACCTCCGTCAGTTCTTCCGCTTCAATATCGAGTTCCTCAATTACATCTTCATCGATTTCCTCGATGAGCTCATCATCCTCAATGTCAATGATATCCTCTTCAACTTCGACTTTCGGGGAAGAAACAAATGTACCACCCCCGGGAACACCAGTTGAAGTTGCGTTATCAACATCGCTCAGGACACCGTTAAGCTCATTCAACTCTCTGCGGAGCTTATCCAGTTTTTCAGAAGTTTTATCCCGATCATTTTCAGACTGCTTGAGTTCATCCTTGAACTCATCGTTCCCATGATCGAATTCACCAAGTTGAGCTCTTATCTGAAGTTCATCAACCTTATCTGACTCATTCGTAAAGATAGTTTCCTGGTCAGCGATCTGAGTAGAGAGTTCCTGTGCTTTTTCCTCAAGCGAACCACGTTTATCGCTTATTTTTTCGAGAACTGTCTGAAGCTGATTGCTGTAGTCATCCCGAATTTTCCCGTAGACTCTGTTATTGGTGTCAGGCTTCATGTTCTCCAGATTGTGCAGCCGACCGACAAGTTCCTCTCTGCGATCAAGTAGATCCAGAATCTTTTTTTCAAGAACTTCTGCCATGCTTCCCCCCTATGATTTATGCTCAGTTTTGTTCATCAATTCAAAATACGTATAAACTCAATTTTTATCTATGAATGAGCGCTTGTCAAGGTGAAGATCAACCGTGCGAATAAAACCAGTTGATCAACACTTGTTTTTATTGCTCTATCAGCTTCCGCAAAAGCTTCAGCAGCAACAGCTGGATCAACCTTGCAAGCGGTTCGAGAATATTTCATTAACTTATCAAGAACAGGAAATCTTGCTCCTGTGGCAGCCGCGACTTCCTTTTTTCCACCGGAGCACCCAACAACTTCGATTGCCTGCACAACCTTTAGCCACTGACTGAATATATAGGTTATGATTCTGCTTGGATCTTCCCCATATCTCATAAGTGACCAAGCGGCTTCGAGGGCTTTCCCTCTCTGATTACCAAAGATCATGTCCCCAAGATGGAAGACATGAGCTCTATCCTTACCTGTTAAGACTTCAAGCATCCCATTTCTATCAACTGTTGAACCGGGTCCGTGATACAACGCAAGTTTTACAATTGCATCGGACATTCTTCCAAGATTTCTTCCCGAATATTCAGCAAGAAGCTGAACAGGTTCTGTGCTCAATTTGATGTTTTCCGAAGATGCAATCCGAGTTGCCCATCCTGGTATTTCCCTCTCAAAAGGTTCATAACAGGTATAAAATGGTATTCTTTTCTCAAGTTTTCGAAGGATGGCTGATTCTCTTGGAGTTTTCAGGGATACAAGAAGCAATGCACAATCATCCAGACCGGAATCAATTGAACTCATCAATTCAGATTGGGCAGACTGCCCGATGTTATGGCATTTGGAGATAATGAGGAGCTTCCCTGGTGCGAAGAGAGAGTTCTCCAGAATATATCTGCGAAGGTCGCCTTCCTGAAGTTCACCACCCTCAAGTCGGAAAATATCATATTTGAGCTCACTCCCGAACTTCTCAACCATCAAGTTTTGAAGTCGAGTTGACTGGTAAATGTCAGGACCGGATACAGCAAGTATGCATCCCGCATCTGCCTTTATCGTTATACGCTCCATTTCACTGTACTTGCTGATCTTCATAAAGCTGACTCCAAAAAGCTAACCCGGACAAACCTTGCAGAATCTACAAAACGTAAGTATTTTTTCACCTTATCCAAATCAATCCAGTTTAGAGGAAGAAGAAATATGTTAACCTGGCTCAGAGATAATGCTAAAATATTCTTGATTGCGACCATTGTCATCTTCGTTGCGCTCATTTTTCTTCGATGGGGAATGGGCGAGGGTGATAACAGACCAACTAACCCGTACGAAAGAGCTATTGCGACAGTTAATGGCATGGATATCATGCCTGATGAATATCAGGACGCGCTGCAGAACTGGAATCTGCGATACAGACAGATGCTTGAGCAGAGTGGGAATCCGGATCCTGAATCGATGCTTCTTCTCATGAGTGCCAAAATAGCAAAAGAAGCTTTTGAAGAGCTTGTAAACAGCAAGCTTGAACGTATCTACCTTGATAACAGAGAGTGGAGTCATTTCACTGTAGGTCAAGCCGAAGCACTTCTAGCCGCTCAGATTGGAATGCAGGATCTTGGTGGAATGAATGCTGAAGAATACATTGAAATGGTGAAATCCGAACAACCCGGATTGTACCAGCAGTATCTCTATCAGACATACGCAGGTGGGGATGCCCGACGCTTCCCTCTGGCTTCAGGGATGGTCAGTATGGCTTCCAGAGAAGAAGTCAATTTCCTTCTTCTTGACAGCCAGGGTCAGATAACCGCCAGGTATATTATCATTGATAGTACTCCACCAATTCCGGATGAAGACGTACTTGAAGAATTCTACAATATTAATCCAGAGATGTTTTACAGGCCTGCCGGATCGCTGCTGAGGTATGCAACCATCCAGATTGCGCCACAAGAGGATGACCTGCAATTCGCAATGGAACAACTCGATTCTATTTCGTATGCAACCGCTGGATCACCCATCACCGCAACAAGAACACAGATCCTTGAATTCTACGGTGATGACATTATTCTTGAAGAGGGACAGAGAACTGTTCCATTCCTGGGAATGTATTCAAACAACCCATCTATCAGCAGTTATCATGTTCTTCTTCTTGATTCCGTTAAAATTTCATCTGAAGTACTGGATGACACTCTTTACTTAAGAAGCTGGGAAGTACCTGTTCTGCCACAGTACTCAACGATAAGAAGTATGATGTGGACTGTAGAGCAGCAGATGGAAGACATTCTTGCAAGCAGCATACCGAGTATCGGTGATTCTCTTATAGTAATTGATTTTGGTGAGATGCTGGTTGAGGAAGATTCCCCGATAACAGGTAGTATTACCGAGGAGATCATTGCCTTTGCAACGGATACACTCTGGCGGGAATCACATGGGCCTATCTTCTATTCCCCGGGATACAGGGGCGGCTATCCTGCATTCATACTTGTTCGCAGATTGCATTTCTACCCTTCGGATACAATTAATTACGATGAATCCGTCACTTCCGGCGTTCTTCAGGAAATGACAATGTACTCTATGAGAAGAGAAGCATCCAAAGCTCTTGCTCTTCAGACAATCAATGAAATCCATTCAAGTGATGTCAACCTTGGAGCATGGGCATCGTCTGAATCACTGCATGTATATACGACAGTTCCTTTCACCGCTTCACAGATCCGGGCTGATGCTGAATTTGATCCTGATGCCGTGAATGGAATTCTCTCTTCCGTAGAATTCGCGGAAGCAGCCCTTGTCGCGTCTGAATTCAAGGTAATTGGACCGTTCAGCACTGGAACCAGCTGTGTAATTGCAGAAATACTCTCTCGTCAGGTTCCACCCGAGAACCCTTCCATGATAATTATGACTTATGTTGCTGCTCAGCAAGGCCATGAGCAACTCAGTAGACTGAACATCATTCACCACATGAGAGAAACAGGTGAAATACGCGATCTCAGGGAGGAATGGCAGGAGTACGCTGAAGCAGTCGAGGATTCAATCAGGGCTGAACGCGAGCAAATGGAAGAACAGTAGATATTAGATGACACAATGAATAATGTTGAGATAACGTACCGCTTCAGACTTGCGGATGATACTGTGGAATCATTTCATATTGAACTGGACTCGCGGAACCTTCAGATGATAGGCAATGTTCCTGAGATCCTGCCTCAATGGATAAATCTGGAATTCCATCAATGTCCAAACTGTCCTCTCAGCAGCGATACATATCCATATTGCCCGTTGGCTTTGAATCTTGTCAATATTGTCAGACGTTTTGATCGTGTTATTTCATATGATAATATCTATCTGGACGTGATAACCAAACAGAGAAACATATCACAGCAGACAACCGCTCAGCGTGGCCTCAGTTCTCTAATGGGACTGGTAATAGCCACCAGCGGCTGTCCGCACACTGCATTCTTCAAGCCAATGGCTCGATTTCATCTGTCTCTCTCGAGCAGAGAAGAGACCGCTTATCGCGTCACATCCATGTATCTTCTGGCGCAGTACTTCATAAAAAAAGAGGGGAAACAGGCTGATTTCAGTCTCCGGGGTCTTAAACAGATATATGAGAATGTTCAGCAGGTTAACCATGCGATTGTCGAAAGGCTTCGAGCGGCCAGCGAAGCAGACTCTGTGCTGAACGCCATTATAATACTGGATACTTATGCTCAGACTATTCCATGCATGATAGAAGATTCTTTTGACAGCATCAGATATCTATTCTCTCCGTATCTGACAGATGATGCTTCAAACTCGGAAAATCCATAGTCAATAAATTATTCTCTTCGTTTGCTCCTTAGCAGAACAAACAGGAAGAATGGACCTCCAAGAAGTGACATGACAATGCCAATAGGCAATTCAGCGGGACTCACAACAATTCTGGATACCGTATCCGCGAGAACCATGAGAAGCATTCCGCCAAGTGCTGATGCAGGCACAAGATAACGATAATCAGCCCCGACGAATCTGCGCATGATATGCGGCACGATCAATCCGACAAATCCAACAGGCCCCGCAACTCCAACTGTGGAGCCGGCCAGAACA